>JAEYPA010000155.1 GCA_023411225.1 Bacillota bacterium | reverse complement strand
GAGTAACTACATCCCTACATGAATCCGTTATGAAAGTTAGGATGGTACCTATTGAAAGCGTTGTAAATCGTTTCCCACGAATGATTCGTGATTTATCTAAAAAACTGAACAAACCAATGGAATTACTTATGACTGGTGAAGAAACAGAGTTAGACCGTACCGTAATAGATGAAATCGGGGATCCACTAATGCATCTTCTTCGTAATTCTGCTGATCATGGTTTGGAAACAGCAGAGGTTCGTAAGAAATTAGGCAAACCAGAGGTTGGTTCTATATTCTTAAATGCTTATCAGGATGGTAACAATGTTGTGATTGAAGTAAAGGATGACGGTGCTGGAGTTGATATTGCAAAAGTTAAGGAAAAAGCCATTGAGAAGGGGACTATAACAGAAGAACAAGCTGAAACAATGACAGATAAAGATTTTATTGATCTGTTATTCAGACCTAGTTTCTCAACTTCAGATAAAATCACAGATGTATCTGGACGTGGTGTAGGCCTAGATGTTGTAAAAACAAAGATTGAATCACTTGGTGGAGATATTGAAGCAAAGACTAAAATTGGAGAAGGCAGCACCTTTACCATTCATTTACCACTTACCCTTGCCATTATTCAGGCATTGATGGTAGAGGTTGGTGAGGAAAAATATGCAATTCCTTTAGGTTCTATCCAGACAATTGAAGACATTCCAATTGAGGATATTAAATATGTCAATGGTCAGGAAGTAATCAATTTACGTGGAACTGTATTACCAATTGTACGCCTACATGATACTTTAGATATTGCGCCACTTGATGAGGAACAGCCATCTCTTACTGTTGTAGTTGTATCCAAGGGAGATCGTTTTGCTGGTCTTGCTGTGGATAACTTAATTGGACAACAAGAAATCGTAATCAAAGCCATTGGAAAGTATATGGAAACTACTAAGCTTATTGGTGGTGCCACTATTCTTGGAGATGGTGAAGTAGCATTGATTCTGGATGCCAATACTTTAGTGTAGAGGGGGAATTAACATGGAAACAAATACTGTTTTAGAGGGTAAACAATATATCGTGGTGAAGCTAGGTGAGGAACAATACGGAATAGATATCATGTTTATAGATAATATTGTGAAATTACAGAGAATTACAAGAGTACCAAAAGTCCCAACATACTTTAAGGGCGTGTTAAATTTAAGAGGGGAAATTGTCCCTGTTATGAGTCTGCGTTTGAAATTTGGTGTAGAGGATGATACCTATACAGATACAACTCGTATAATCATTTTGAAACCTGAAGGAAAGGAAGCCATTGGAGTTATTGTGGATGCAGTTAGGGAAGTAGTAACTTTGGCTGAGGATGAGATAGATAAGGTTACCTATACCCCTAACAATGAAAATTATAAATATATAAGTGGTATTGGTAAGTATAAGGATGCCTTGATTTCTATTTTGAATCTCTCCAACATCGTAAGTGATAAAGAGAACGTATAGGGGGTGTATCATTGAAAGAATTTAACTTTGATCAGTTAAATGACGCTCAATTCGACGTGCTAAAAGAGATTGGTAACATTGGTTCTGGTAATGCAACTACTGCATTATCACAATTGCTAAACTCCAAGATTGACATGAGTGTACCCTTGGTAAAATTGATTGGGATTGGAGAACTTTCAGACATTGTGGGAGGTCCAGAAGCACTCGTTGTAGGCATTCTTCTGACATTATCAGAGGACATAGAAGGTATGATGATGTTTATGTTAGAAAAGTCAAGTGCCCATTATTTGGTTAACATCTTAATGGGAAAACAGCTAGATGATTTTTCTGATTTCACAGAAATTGATTTATCAGCGCTTAATGAAATTGGAAATATTATCGCTGGAGCGTACCTTTCTAGTCTTTCTACTTTGACAAGTATGTGTATAACAGCATCTGTTCCATATATGGCCATCGACATGGCTGGAGCAATTTTAAGCGTTCCGGCGATTGAGTTTGGGAAATTAGGTGATAAAGCACTATTGATTCAATCTCATTTTTGTGAGGATGATACTGAAGTAAATGGGTATTTCATTCTGATACCTACAGAGGAATCTTATAGCAGGATTCTGAATTCGTTGGGAATGTAGGGAGAAGAAGTCAATGGTGAGAGTAGGAATGGCAGATTTAAATATCTGTTTTGCGCCTGAAGCGATTACAACATTAGGCCTTGGCTCCTGCGTAGGTATTGTATTATATGATTCTACAATCCAACTAGGTGGGATGGCACATATTATGCTTCCTGACAGTAAAAAAATAATTCATAATGAGAACAAATACAAATTTGCGGACACAGGAATCAGGGCTTTATTGGATGTGATGATGAAGCAGGGGGCTAAACAAAGCAGAATGATAGCTAAAATTGCAGGTGGTGCCCAAATGTTTGGTTTTCAAAGCACAAGTGACTTGTTAAGAGTAGGAGAAAAAAATGTGGAAGCAACGAAGCTTCAGTTAAATGAGCTTAGTATTCCTATTGTAGCTGAAGATACAGGAGAGAATTATGGTCGTACTATCGAATTTTACCCTGCTACAGGAGAATTGCTAATTAAATCTGTGGGGAAAACATTGAAATACATATAATAAATGCTTACGTAAAGAAGGGGATAGCGATGGAGGATAGATACATTCCGGCGATCATTATGCTTGTGGCAGGACTGGTTACCAGTATTATGTGTTTGGTAAAGGGAATTGGAATTATTCGTAGTTTGATTATTATTTTGGTTGTTCTGATTATTTTTTACTTAGTAGGCCGTATCGTCAAGTTTGTAATTACAAAAACATTGCAAGAACAGTTTGTGATATTGGAAGAGAAAGAGGAGAGGGTGGCAGAGGCTGAAGAAACACAGGATTCTATTGAAGAATAGGACATTCATGTGTGTAACTAGTGCTTGTGGAGGTTGCTATGAGTGAAGATGAGAGAAGAAAATTGTGGCTTGAATACTCTAAAAGGAAGTCTGCTGATGTAAGAGAAAAGATTATCATTGAATATGCCAGTTTAGTCAAGATTGTTGCAGGACGTTTAAGTATGTATCTGGGCTATACAGTAGAGTATGATGATTTATTGGGCTATGGAACCTTCGGTTTGATTGACGCAATTGATAAGTTTGATTTTGAGAAAGGTGTAAAGTTTGAAACTTATGCCAGCCTTCGTATTCGAGGTGCAATTCTAGACCAGATTAGGCGTCTTGATTGGATACCTAGAACACTGCGTCAGAAGCAAAAGAAGTTAGAACAGGCCTATCATAAAATCGAGGGAGAACAGGGGCGTCTAGCTACTGATGAAGAAGTCGCAGGAGAATTAAATATAACAATGGAGGAACTGGAGACGTGGCAGAATCAGACTTTTAGCATGAATCTAGTGTCTTTGGATGAATACTTGGAACAGGGCAGTGAAGTTCGAATGGATTCAAGAGGAAGTTCGCAGTTTGAACAACCGGAAAGAGTGGTAGAAAAGCAGGAGTTAAAAGATATGTTAGCATCTGCCTTAGAGTTTTTGACAGAAAATGAGAGAAAAGTCATTGTTTTGTATTACTATGAGGAGCTTACGTTAAAAGAAATTAGTCACATACTAGAAGTTTCAGAGTCAAGAGTATCCCAATTGCATACGAAGGCTTTGCAGAAAATGAAAGCCCGTTTGGGAGCTAATATAGAGTTGCTTAGTGTATTCTAGAAGATGAGATTAAAGCTTAGGAGTGTGTTGAATGGATGCATACAACGGATATTGCCAGCTAGTTAATAGAACTGATGGAATGTATTTAAAAATTATCCCACCGGTATCAGAAGGAAAAGCTATTACTTACGAGGAAGTAGTGCGTTATTTGCGAGCAATTTACCTAGGAGAGTATGATCCTTTGGCAGTGTTGCGTGGGTGTAGAAATCTAACTCCTAACACAGAGATTAAACTAAAAGACGGTAAGATGGAACCAATAGGAGAGACACTTATTTTGAGTGTCGATGGCGATGAATTAAAAGCAGTTGGACGCTTTTTTCCTCCTTCTGAAGGTGGGACTATGCTAACTGAGGAAACAATTTTAGATATTCTAAAAATGAACAGAGTTTTAGCGTGTATTGATATTGGGGCGATAAGGAGCTTTTTGAATGATCGTCACTATAACACAGATATTATTTTGGCAAAAGGAAGAAATGCTGAGCAGGGACAAAATGGATATGTGAAATATCATTTTGAAACGAATGTCAATGCCCAGCCTAAAATAAATGAAGATGGAAGTGTAGACTACCATCAACTAGATTTGATTCAGCATGTGAAAGAGGGCGATCTTTTAGCCTCTGTAGTTCCAGCTATTCCAGGTAAAAATGGAGAGTTGGTTACTGGTAAGACGATATCCGCAGGTAAAGTTAGTAATCCTAAATTAAAATGTGGAAAAAATATTCGGATATCAGAAGATGGTATGAAGATGTTTTCTGAGGTTTCAGGTCATGCTTACCTGGTAGACGATAAGGTATTTGTATCTAATATCTATGAGATTTTAGGTAATGTGGATTCCTCTACAGGAGATGTTGAGTATAGCGGAGATATTCATGTAAAAGGCAATGTTACGTCGGGCTTTTCTTTAAAAGCAGAAGGTCAGATTATTGTCGACGGTGTTGTGGAAGGTGGACGTTTAGAGGCAGTAGGTCCGATTATTATCAAAGGTGGCATCCAGGGTATGAATAAAGGTGTTATCATTTCCGGAAACAATGTCACGGTTAAATTTATAGAGAACGCTATTGTAGAGTGTGGAGGTAGTGTGGAGTCAGAGGCTATCTTACATAGTAAGGTAAGTGCCAAGAAGACTGTTGAAGCAAAGGGAAAAAGAGGTCTCATTGTGGGCGGGGAGATAAAGGCAGGAGAATCTATTGTCTTTAAGACTGCAGGATCTACCATGGGGACTTTTACGCATCTAGAAGTTGGGACTGACCCATCTATTTTGAATCAATATCGCACTATAGAATTAGAGTTAAAAAATCTTAGTCAGGAAATTATTCAGTTAAGCCAGATTGCAAGTGCTTATAGACTTAAGATAAAAAATGGAATACAATTAAACAGTAAACAGTTAGTGGCTATCAGACAGGTTACAGCACGATTAAAAGAGTTGGAAAAGGTTACCCAGGAGAAACTATGTATTAGAGAAGAACTAAGTGAACATGTATTATATGCTAATACGGGTTCTGTTATAGTAAATGATAAGATTTATCCAGGGGTTAAGATTGTAATCTCCAATTGTGTTCTTATTGTAAAGAATGTAACTCATTATTGTAGATTCTTTAAAGAAGGAGAGGACGTTATCTCAAAACCTATTTAGCTCTGGAAGGGAGTGGCTAGGATGTCTGTTAAACCAATCGAAATGATTTCAATGGCTCCAAAATCATGGGAAGCATCTAATCAAAGTGCTGCAAGACTTCATAAACAGGAAGTTGTTAGTCAACAAATTACTGTTGGACATGAAAAGGATATTGAACATGACAGTCAACAAACAGTAAAATCGGCAAAATCTGATCAACCAGAGTACCGATATGATGCGAATGATAAGGGAGGAAGTGGTGGCTTCTATCAAGGTAGACAGGGTAAGAAAAAGGAAGAAAAAGATAAAAAAGAGAAAACTGGCAATATAAGTGGCCATAAGTTAGACATTTTGATATAAGGAGCAATTATGAGTGGATTTGATGTGGTTTTGCTATTAATAGGAGCATTGTTAGTATTTATTAGCTTTCTGTTAATGGAAAAACTGTCTGTGGAACATAATAATGCATTTATTCAGCCAGATCCGAAGGAACTAAAGGAGAATGTGGAAGCGTTTAAAAATGAGATAGAAGATTATTTAGAAAAGGCAAAGGAAACTACCATAGAATCGGTTAATGATTCCCTTTGTCATCTTTCAAATGAGAAAATAATGAATGTCAATGAATACGGGGATATGGTTTTGGACCGTATCGATAAAAATCATTCTGAAGTAGTGTTTCTCTATGGTATGCTGACCGACAAAGAAAAAGAATTAAAACAATTAATTATAACTCCTGAACAGATTAAGAAAGATGATTTGGCAATTGAGAAAGATGGAAATCAAACGAGTACACCAAAGGAAAGTTTTCTTGGTTCCCAGGCAGCGAAGGTAGAGCAGGCTATGCTGGATTTTAATGAGGAAAATAATCATGAGTTGTTCGAAATTAGGCAAAAGCAGATTCTTGAAATGTTCAAGCAGGGAAAACCAATACCTGAAATAGCAAAACAGCTGGATATTGGCCAAGGAGAGGTTCAACTTGTAGTAAATATATTTACAGGAGGTTCACAGTGAAAAAACCGGACATGATAAAATTATTATATTTTCTTCGTGGACTGGGAATTGGAATTATCGTTACGATTATTGTGCTAACGATTCATAAGGCGAGGGAACCTATCAGTGATATAGATCATTCCATGACCAAGGAAGAAATTATACAAAAAGCAAAAGATTACGGTTTAGTGGAACCATTGGATAATAAGCTGAATAAGATTTTACCCTCTTCTAAGCCCTCTAAAGATCCTAAAGTGGTACAATCACCTAAGCCTGATAAATAAGATATAAATATAGTTGGAGGTTAAGCTTTATGACTAGATATGTTATGTTTGCATAGCAATTGCTCATGCAAAATTATGTTAACTGTATTTGCTATAGCAATTGCTACCCGAATGATAATTATATATTTGGAGGCAAACATGAGCTATAGAAGAGCAGAGGATGTTTTACCTGTAGAGATTATTCAAATGATACAGACATATATTGATGGTGAGATTCTATATATCCCTAGAAAAGATAGAAGAAGGGAATGGGGGCATCGCACTACGGTCAGACAGGAGCTTAAGGAGCGCAATAGGAAAATCTATTATGATTATGAATTGGGATTGACCCGTACCCAGCTGGCTGGAAAGTACTATTTATCAGTAAAAAGCATCCAACGAATTATTAAAGAAGAAAAAAGTAATCAATCATATAATAGTTGGCGTTGAGATTACGCCTGATAAAAACTTGTCTTTATCACATGGACTTTATAGCCCAAGTGGTAAGGACAAGTTTTTTTAAAAAATTGTTTAAGGTGGTCAATAAAACATTTCTTTTGTAATATGTAGAAAGATTAATTAAGGAGGATTTGTTTATGACAGTGCCTGTTTATTTTGCATAGCAAAGGCTATTGCAAATAAAAAATAAGACAAATGTAATAGCGCTTTGCATAAATCCAATTTATAAGGAGTGCAAATGAGCTATATTAAAACAATGGAATACAAATTATTACCAGAGAAGTCCTTTGAGGTGGTAAAAAGGTGCTCTGGTTGCGGTACAAAGGCTAATTTTGTTACCACTGACTGTTTTAGGGTCAATGCCAACGGAAATAGAGTGGACATATGGTTAATTTATCAATGTAAGACTTGTAAACATACATGGAATATGACGATATATGAGAGAAGAAATCCAAAGTCAATACCAAAGCCAGAGTTGGAGGGTTTTATGAGCAATTCTAATAAATTGGCAAAGTATTATGGAAACACTTGTGAATTCTTTTCTCATAATAAGGCAGAAATTGATTGGAACAGTATTTGCTATACGATAGAAGCAGAAGAGGACTATGAAATGGATGTTTTGTCAGCATTAGAACAGGGAGATACTATTATTATACATAATCCCTTTTGTTTAAAAGTAAGAGTGGAACGTTTGCTTTCTGATCTTTTTAATATATCCAGAACAAAAGTGAAAGAGCAAATTAAAAACAATGTTTTTCAAATAACAACAGAAAGCAGTAAAATAGTGATAAACCGCAATAAAATGTCTGATTAGCACTAAAATATCTTGCAATCATTACGTCTGTATGCTATAATCGGTCTGTTGACAATAAACACGTATGTATACATTTGCCTTGGTGCCTGTCATAAGGTTTTAGCAATTAGGAGATGCATACGGAAGATTAACCAAATGGAGGTATTACAATGAGCGTTATTTCAATGAAACAATTACTTGAAGCTGGTGTACATTTTGGTCACCAAACAAGAAGATGGAACCCTAAGATGGCTGAGTACATCTACACAGAAAGAAATGGTATCTACATCATCGACTTACAGAAATCTGTAGGTAAGGTTGATGAAGCTTACTATGCAATCAAAGATATCGTTGCTGATGGCGGAAATATTCTTTTTGTTGGTACTAAGAAACAAGCTCAAGATTCAATCAAATCTGAAGCAGAGCGTTGTGGAATGTTCTACGTTAACGAGAGATGGTTAGGTGGTATGTTAACTAACTTTAAAACTATCCAAACTCGTATTGAACGTTTAAAAGCAATCGAAGCTATGTCTCAGGACGGTACTTTTGAAGTACTTCCTAAGAAAGAAGTTATCGAACTTAAAAAAGAATGGGAAAAACTTGAAAAGAACCTTGGTGGTATCAAGGAAATGAAAGAAGTACCAGATGCAATCTTCGTAGTAGATCCTAAGAAAGAAAGAATTTGTGTACAAGAAGCTCATACATTAGGAATTCCTCTAATCGGTATTGCAGATACTAACTGTGATCCAGAAGAATTAGATTATGTAATTCCTGGTAATGATGATGCAATCAGAGCAGTTAAATTAATTGTTGCTAAGATGGCAGACGCTGTTATCGAAGCTAACCAAGGTGAAGCTATGGACGTAGCTACTGAGGAAGTTAGTGAAGAAGCAGAAGTTGTAGCTGAATAATTGGACACAAACATTAAGATTAGGTAATACATTAAAATAGAGAATACGGAGGTATATAGAATGGCTATTACAGCATCAATGGTTAAAGAATTGAGAGAAATGTCTGGCGCAGGTATGATGGATTGTAAAAAAGCATTAACTGAGACAGATGGAGATATGGACAAAGCAGTAGAGTATTTAAGAGAAAAAGGTCTTGCAAAGGCAGCAAAAAAAGCTGGTCGTATTGCAGCTGAAGGAATCGTAGCAACTAATATCTCTGCAGATAATAAGGTTGCTGCTATTGTAGAAGTTAACTCTGAAACTGACTTTGTTGCAAAAAATGAGAAATTCAGAGATTATGTTGCTGCAGTTGCTGCTCAGGCAAATGCTACAAGCGCAGCTGATATCGATGCATTCTTAAACGAGCCTTGGGCAGGCGACACTTCCAAGTCTGTAAAAGAGGAACTTGCATCTCAGATCGCTGTTATCGGCGAGAATATGAATATTAGAAGATTTGAGAAAATCGTTGCTGAAAACGGTTTTGTTGAAAGCTATATTCATGGTGGCGGAAGAATTGGTGTATTAGTTGAATTTGAAGGCGAATACAATGACGCCGCAAAAGAATGTGCTAAGAACGTAGCTATGCAGGTTGCAGCTATTTCTCCTAAATATGTAACCAGAGACGAAGTTCCTGCAGATTACATCGCTCACGAAACTGAGATTTTAAAAGCTCAGGCTATGAATGAGAATCCTGATAAGCCAGAAAACATCATTGAAAAGATGATTGTTGGACGTCTTAACAAGGAATTAAAAGAAGTATGTTTAGTTGATCAGGTTTACGTAAAAGATAGTGATATGACAGTAGGTAAGTATATTGCTTCTGTATCTAAAGATCTTAAGGTAGTTAAATTCGTTCGTTTCGAAACTGGCGAAGGTATCGAAAAGAAAGAAGAAAACTTTGCAGAAGAAGTTGCAAAGCAGATGGGCAACTAATAATTTCCAGTTTAATTTTTGCTTAAATACTTTGCCGAAGATACCTTCGGCGAAGTGTTACATAAATACCTTTTAAGTCCTTGTATTATATAGGTTTTAGATTTTTTTAAATTACACACATATAAATATAATATAACATGATTTTTGATTAATTAGCCACTTTTCGATTGTATTTCGTCAAAGTTGCGTACGAATTTGCGTATATTTTATATATGTTACTTTCGGAGAGCTTTACGCAATTAATAGAATAATGATTATTAATTCAGTATCTGAAGATGTAGATTGAAATATATCTACATCTTTTTTTGTGCAAAAAATAAAGCCTACACTACGATAATAGGCTTTGGAATGCTTGATTTACTTATTATTTTCTATTCCTAGTAGATAATCTGTACTGCAGCAATATAATTCAGCTAGTTTGATTACTGCCCAGACAGGAATCTCACGTTCTCCCTTTTCATATCTTCGATAAACTTCCCGTTTACAATTGAGATAATCAGCAATTTGTTGTTGGGTTTTATCATTATCGATTCTTAAAGATTCTAGTCGTTCAAAGTACATAATATCCTCCTTTTCTTATTATTGTACAGAAATTCTTTTTTAAATTCGACAAATGCAACCATATGGCGGCATAATATTTTAAAAAGGAGGATGCATATGGGTAAAGATTTAAAAGGAAAGGATTTAGGAAAGGGAATTTCTCAGAGAAAGGACGGTATGAAGCCAGGGCTGTTGTAAATGGTAGTAAGATCTGTTTATATGATATGAAGTTAAAACTATTACGAGAGAAGTTTGAACAGGAAAAAGCTAAGGTATTAAGAAATGAAAAGGAAATTAGACCGACTACAACTTTTCAGAGTTGGTATGAAGAATGGTTTGAGAAATGTAAAGCTCCTCAGTTAAAAAGTGAGGCAAGTAGAAGAGTATACGATAGAAAGATAAGAAATACATTCTGTACTCTTCTGGGCAGTAAAGACATAGAGCAAATTACTCAATTAGATATCCAGGATGCTACAAATCATTTATTTGAGAAAGGCTACACGGATAGATGTATTAAGGAAGCTTTAGCTGTTACAAGAGAATGCTTTGAAATTGCTATTGTAAACAGAATTGTATTGGTAAATCCATGTAAAGGTATCACACTAAAAAATTCTAATCTTAAACCTAAGAAAATAAGGGTACTAGACAAGTGGGAGCAGGAAATGTTTCTAAATGAAGTAAATAATGATTATTACTATGAGCCATATAAGATATTACTTCTTACAGGAATGAGAATTGGAGAGTTTTCTGGATTACAGTGGCAAGATATTGATTGGAATAAAAAGATAATTCATATTAACCGAGCCATTTCTACCTCATATATAAATGGTAAGAAAATTGAAGAGTTAACAACTCCTAAAACGAGTAATTCATATAGAAGTATTCCTTTCTTTGATGATTTAGAGTTATGTTTGAAGAATTGGAAAAAGAAACAGGATGAATACAAGAAAAAATCAGGTGATAGATGGAGGAGTAGCGATACGTTTGGAGACTTAGTTTTCACAAGCACAATGGGTTCTCCGGTAACAAGGTATGTTCTGGCACATGATATTAATCGTATAGTTCAAAATATGAGATTGAAAGAAGTGTTTAATGTCACTAGAGAAAATAGGCAGCCAAGAGAAATAAGAAATATACATCCACATGTTTTCCGACATACGTTTGCTACCAGATGCTTTGAAAAGGGGGTTGACCCTGTATTTGTACAAAGTATCATGGGACATGCAAATTATAATACCACATTGATTTATACGCATTTGTTAGATGAAAAGAAAATGGAGGAAAGGAATAAAATAAGTGATCTTTTACGCTAAGGAGATTTGTATTTATTGTATTATAATTATGTATATATAAGATTTGTTTAAATACAGTTCATAGAAAATAATGAATAGTAGTATTATTTAGAAACCACCACCAATTATTTGGAGTTTAAAATCTTTAACTAACTAAAATGAATTTATTAACATATTATTACTTTAAATACTATATGGTACATAAATACAAAATGTTGTAACAGGAAAGTAAAATATGGTAAAATAAAGAAGCTGATCAAGCAAGCATAGATTTTAGAAAATATTCGTGCAATTAGAGAGGTTTTGCAGCACGAGAGAGATAGAAACAAAGAATTTTATCGGAATTTTTAAGGTCAAAGCTATAATTCTCACTTTCTGTCCTGTTCATTTTGGGCTAAAAGATTTATTATTTCACCATAGGAGGGGATAATAGTGAATACAAATCAAATCGGAAGGTTTATCGCTATGTGCCGTAAGGAGAAAGAATTAACGCAGGAACAGTTGGCTGAAATACTAGGAGTGAGTAACAAGTCCATTTCCAGATGGGAAAATGGGAAAACTATGCCTGATATTTCAATGCTTCAACAATTATGTGAGATACTTGATATACAAGTATCAGAACTATTAGAAGGAAGATATTTAAATACCGACGAAAAGATAGCGCAAGGAGCAAGAAATTCTATTTCGCTTCTTGTATCTAATACACAGCTTGAAAATATGGCTATCTTTACAGAAATTCTGATATTTGCAGGCATTCTGATTGCGATCACCCTTAGATATCTGCTTGCAGTGACGGTCTTTCAACAGCTTCTGACAATATCCATAGGATGTTTTGTATGGGGATTTGGATTGGTACTGAGAGTCAAAATCCGACGCACGCTTACTCTGATTAACAATGATACAAATGACTAAATTTCAGTTGTTGAGCCAGATAACTTTGAATTAAGGGGAGAAATTATGAAAAAAATTATTTCAATAATAGGAGATGCTATAGGGTTTTATTTAGTGGCTTTGGTAGTAAGTGTAATATATGATAAGATAAGGGGATTAGATACATCTATATGGATTTATGCAATTTATTTAACAGTTGGCTGGGAAATTTGGCAACTTCTAAAGCTTGGATTTAAGAAAGTGAAAAAGAAGAACATAGATTCTAATTTGTAGAGGTAATAAAACAAAATAAACATGAACATTAGAAGGAGGTACATATGAAGATTTTAGTGATTAATTGTAGTCCTGTAAGAAATGGAGCAACTGAAGAAATTTCCAATTTAGTGGCAGAATTTTCTAATAAAGATAATGAAGTAGAAATGATTTGCATAGATGATTATGATATTAAGTTTTGCAAAGGATGCCGTAAATGTCATACAACAGCAAAATGTTTTCAAACAGACGATACAATTAAGGTAATAAATAAAATTAAATTGGCAGATAAAATAGTTGCAGTATCCCCTTCTTATTGGGCAGATATACCAGGACAATTTAAGGCATTTATTGACAGATGTACTCCTTGGTGCAATACTCATGAACCACATGCGACTATTCCTAGAGGAAAGAAAGGATATACGATAGCTATAAGAACGGGATCCAGTATGTCTGAATGTGAAAAGATTATTGGTAGCATAGAGCATTTCTATGGTCATTTGGAAATCCAGTCAAGTGGTAGTTTGGGATTATGTTCTATTGAATCTAAGAATGATGTTGCATATAGAATAGATGAAATAAACGAATTTTGTAAAAAAAATTTACTAGCATAAATCCAAATTTGTATAGGAGATAAAATGATGGATAAAAAAGCGTCTACTATTTCTAAAATAAACGAATAAGGAATTATGTTTAGAGATGGTGATGAAATAATATTCTCTGAATGTGTGCACGTCAATACATCGACATGTGTTGCTGAAAGAGATTTTACTGCGAATCCGCCGTATTTTAGATTTTTCAATAAAAATATAAGAGTAATCTATGATAGCAAAGGTATATTTTCGAAATCAAGAAATGATAAAGTATTTCATAATTTGCAATTTGAGTTAAATAGATATGGATATACAACATACGATTTAAGTTAATAAATCCTAATATGCAGCAATAAAGAAAGGAGAACGTATTGGACAGTTTTTTGTGTGCAAGAAGTAAGGGATATTGAAAATAGTACATTAGCGCATATTGTTCAATCTACTACAAAAATTATATATGAAAAGAGATATGGAGTTGATTAGAAAATATTATTTGCTGTCGAAGAACAAGTGGATAATGTGAGTGTTACAAGCTTAAATATAAGCGGATATGAAATGGATAGTATAGCATATCGCTGTTCTATATTAAACGAGGCTGGTCTTATTTCATACTATAAAGGTGATTATGCTGACGATGAACTAAATGCTTTTATTGTAAGTAGGTTAACCTGGCAAGGACATGAGTTGTTGGATAATATCCGAGAAGAAACAATCTGGAAGAGAACAAAGGAGATAATAAAGGCTAAAGGCCTTCCAATGATACTTGATGTAGTAAAAGATGTTGCTTCTAGTGTTATAGTTGCTTTGACACAAAAGGCTATTTCTGGACAGTAATGAATTAACATATACTTATATAAAGTTGCGTAAATAATGTAACTGCGTAAAAATCTCTGCAAAATAGGAAAACATGTTGATTTAAATTTGCGTAAAAGTTGCGTAAAATCTCAATCCAGATGCCTGAAACCCTTATAAATCAAAGGATCCAGAAAAAACTTCGCATTACAAATGGACAGTAAACTCTTCGACGAAGTTTAATGAAAAGCTTTAGATAGCCTTATAAATCAAGGGTTATAAAAATTGACAGTACACACTTGGTTATGACAAACTATCGTATTTTATCGTAATATATTATACGAAAGTGAGTAAAAAGTGAGTAAAATAAAAAAATGTTATCTTGGTAAAAGTACTCACTTTAGCATTTGAAGTTGTGTAAAAGCAAGTAAAATAAGGGTAGATGAATCATATATTCATCTACCCTTTTCTATATATTTTTTTATTTAATAATATGAATTGCTTTTAATCTTAACCTCTTTCTTTGGCTTCTAATCAAGTACCACAATAACAAGAAGGTTTAAGCGTCCATCCGGCACTTTATGCGTGAACTCACGTTTGAATATTCCACGATAGGGAGAATAGACCACCAAGAGAATTAAAGGGTATTCATCCATATGTATTTCGACATACGTTTGCTACCAGGTGCTCTGAAAAGATGTTAGATCCTGTTTTTATGTAATAAATCTTGGGACATGCGAATTATACTAGTATATTGATATATACGCATTTGCTGAAGGATAAGAGGTTGAAAGAGAGGAATAAAGTTGGTAGTTTACCTGAATGAAAGAAATAATGGCATTGTGATAGTAAATATAACCTTAATTTAAAACATAATTATGATTTATTAACATATAAGAACTTTTAATATTATATAGTAAATAAATACAATACCTATATCAAGTATTTAAAATATATTGTACATATAGACTTTCTTGTAACATGTTTGTAGAATATGGTAAAATAAAGAAGGCGATTAATTAAATAAACTTGAATCTATCAGTCAGGAATATCAACAATTAGAGGAGATAATATAGTGAATCATTATACAGAGAAAGAAATACAGGATACTTTGAAAATCGTTGAATCTTTTATTGTAAATTGTGAGAAGGTACGTTTAAAATTGCAGGATAGTTCACCCTCGTTATCACTCAACACAAATAGACTTAAGGCTTTATATATATCAAAAGCATTATTAATGAGACAAGAAAACGAGTATACGAAGAATGAATTAGAGAAAGCAATTATACAGATTACTTCGATAAAAAATAAAAGCACAACGGGTATTCATAATGCAAAAAGTGGAAGTGCAACTTATACAAGATTTTTTAGACTGATTAATGCAATGGATATAGTATTAGCGTATTTACTAAATGCTATCGAGGAATATCAATAAATCTGCATACTAGCACAAATTCTGAGTTATCGTTTTCAAATGAAAATCAAGTGATTATAGTGGCTATTGCAACAGGAGTCTAACAAACTGTTGGAATGATAAATGTATTGATGCATTATCTCTGGAAAAAGGTATATTTCGAATTCGTATACTAAAGTTGGAAATGGCATTATTTAAAAAAATATTTGGTGAGGACTGCCAGAGGACATAGCTCAGCTTGTATCACCAGTAATGACATTTTGTATGAATTTTATGATTGCTGACAGAATCGGAGATATTGGTATCAATGCCTTTTCAATTATTTCGTATACTGCATCATTTACGCTAGCTGTTTTCTTTGGAACAAGTGAGGGATTACAGCCATTATTTGGACAGAGTTATGGTGCGAAGGAAAAAGAAAATCTAAAATTCTATTTTAGGGTAGGTTTCGCACTTAATTATGTTGTAAAAACTATGCCGAAATTTATATGGAGCTTTATTGCAGTGGGAATTAATGTTATAATTTCTGCATATTTTATTCTACAAAGCGTTCGAACTGTACGTTTATAATTAATACATTGCGAAGTCTTGTCGTAAGTTCTGTTATTATTTTATTATTAACACTAATCTTTGAAGTAGGAATAATATGGTATACCTTTGGTATATATGAAGATATAGTGGTTGTGTTTTCCATTATATTAATGAGAATTTCTGAATGTAAAGGTGTTATTTTAAATAAGGAAGGTGCATTATGGATACTATTAAACTAATTCCTATTGGGGAAAATGATAAAGAACAATTCATTACAGATATTCAGGAAGCATTCCAAAAAGGATATGAAGAAGAGTATGGTGCCTTGGAAGAAACGGTTCTTCCAAGGAAAGATATTGAAAGCTCCTTTCATACAATAGGTGCTAGAGCATATTTTGCTGTTGTAGGAAATGATGTTGTTGGTGGAACAATTATTGTAATTAATGAAGAAACTAATTGTAATCATCTTGACTTATTGTATGTTAAGAATGGATGTCAAAATAAAGGCATGGGTCAAGCAATTTGGAAAGCGGTTGAAGAACTATACCCGAATACAAAAATATGGGAAACTTACACTCCATATTTTGAAAAACGTAACATACACTTTTATGTTAATAAATGTGGGTTTCATATTGTAGAATTTTATAATCAAAAGCATAAAGATCCTCATAGTAAAGGTGACACAGTCGGTGGGATGCCAGTAGAAGTAGGTGAAAACTTTTTCCGATTTAAAAAGGTAATGAAATAGATTGATTCCAATTTGTAGAGATAAAGAAAGAAGATCACATAGGGTGGTATTTTGTGTACGAAAGTAATGTAAGTGGTATCAACTTAGCTATAAGTGGATGTGATATGCAGAGCGTAGCATTTCACTGAGCTATATTATATGAGGCAGGTCTGTTGTCATATTATTGTAGTCAAGTGCTGATGAACAAAGTAGAAAATAACGACTAAAGGTCTTTCTATGATTTTTGAATTGGAAAAAGCTGTGGTTTCTGGAGTTATAGCGGCATCAATACGAAAGGCTATTGTTGGAATATGGTGGGTCTTTATTTATTATTGTGTCAAACAAATTTTGTGTAAGAGTATTATTAAATCTCTAAAAGTACTCACTTTTAACATTTGGAACTGTGTAAAACCAAGTACCATAATAATGAGACGGCTAAGGCATTCATCCACATGTATTTCGGCATACATTTGATACCAGAAGTTTTGAAAAGGGTTTAGCATCTGTTTTTGTACAAAGTATTATGAGGCATGCGAATTATGATACTACATTGATGTTTACGCATATGTTGGAAGAGAGGAATAAAATTGATAGATTAAGTAAACTTGAATTTGTAGGAAATCCTAGTGTGAAAAGAGAGGTTTACGGCAGTAGAGAGAGATAGAACCAAAGAACTATATTGGGAATTTTAAGGCCAAAACTATAATTCTCACTTTCTGTCCTGTTCATTTTGGCCTAAAAGTTATATTATTTTACCAAGGAGGTGACGACAGTGAATACAGATCAAATCGGAAGGTTTATCTCTATGCGCCGTAAGGAGAAAGACTTAACGCAGGAGCAGTTGGCTGAAATACTAGGAGTGAGTAAAAAATCTATTTCCAGATGGGAAATGGGAAAACTATGCCGGATATTGCAATCTTTCAACAATTATGTGAGACACTTGACATACAAATATCAGAGCTGTTAGAAGGAAGACATTTAAATACCGATGAGCAGATAGCCCAAGGAACAAGAAACTCCGTTTCGCTACTTGTGTCTAAAGCTGAGCTTGAAAATATGGCTATCTTTACAGAAATTCTGATCTTCGCTGGAATTCTGATTGCGGTCACCCTTAGCTCACTGCTTGCAGAGACTGTCTTCCAAAAGATTCTGACAATATCGATAGGAGTTTTTGTATGGGGATTTGGATTGGTGTTGGGAGTCAAAATTGGACGTACGTTTGTTCTGATTAAAAGCGGCACAAATAACTGAATTCCAGTTGTAGAGGTGATAATGGATATGTGGAAATTGCTATTGTATTTTGTTTTTTTAATATCAGATATTTTTATATTGGTTAATGCAATAAAAAGATATAAGGAAGGAAAGAATAAGACTGATTTTGTTGAACTAGTAGGTTTGGGGATAGCTATTGTAGGTTTGTTAGTGCTCATATTGACATTTTGGATGATATGAGTGCGTTCCATATTGTATTGTACATAAAGACAATACTTGTGATTTTCATATATAATATGGTTGAATAAAGAAAATAAATAATTAAATAGACTTGAATTTGTGAGGGCAAACTATATGCTAAAAAGAAGTATCGTTGAGCTTATTCGTAGAATGAGTGAAAAGGAAGAGGTTGTATCTCATTCAGAGTAGTCTATCAGTTGGAATGCTTATCGAGAGGAAGAAGCTGTTTTAGCGCCTATTATTATCCGTAATTTAATATTGAAAAGTATGATAAAAATTCGGGAACTTATGTTTTCGGCTTTTTGCGGCTCAAATTCTAGTGTTGGTGCAGATGTAATGAACCTCGTACCTCAACGCTAGAATTTGAGCCCTTATTATGAAATCTTTAAATCGTTGTTTCATGCTACCTAATTCCGTTATTAGAGTAGCCCGGATAATCTAAAGCTAATTAATCGAGCAGAATTCTACGATATAGGAATGATAGTCTGACAACATAAGAACAGAGTTTCTATCTGTTTCCACTTGTGGGAATATCATACTCTATAGTGCTTTCGGCCACCATCTGTGTAGGCTGTGAATCAAAATCATAGGTGATGTCTTTGGTGTCATCTGTTTCAATAAACTTGGCAGCTCCACCGACACCGAAGTACTTCTCAAAAAAGGTTTTTAACTTGTCAATAATCCCTTGCTTTTTCTTAGCTCTACCACCGCCACCAAATCGGCTGACGGGAGGCATAATCTTATCAATATCCGTTCCGGCTGTTTTGATTTCTCCTTCACGGAATGCGATTTCTAAGAACTTGCGTGTTTCTTCTGGTTTAAGTTTTTCTTCCGTAATGATTGTGACTAAATCCTGTTCACGCTGTTTCGTTACATAATCATGCCATTCTATCATCACATCATCTACATCATTGATTCCGGCAATAAAGGTCTCAATGAGCTGCTTTTTACTACGGAGCTCAGGGCTGGAATCAATGGCTTTTTTGATAGTAATCAGAATTTCCTTATCTTCGCCATGAGTATCGTGGTATTTCTTCACAAGCATAAGGATATAGTCAATGTTGATTTCAATTTGCTTGATGAGCTCAATCTCAAATACGATATCATCTGTAATATCATTTTTGGTTCCGGGTGGATATTTGATTTTCCACTCATCTCGCAGATCCTGATAACGACCAAGATAGTCCTGCAAGTCACGCTCATTGATGATTTCCCTGCCAGCAAATTCATCAAAGGAGGACAGCAGGTTTCTTATACGGAGAATTGCTCCAAACAGAGAAATGAAATCCTTCTGATTATTTTCGCCTTCAATTCGTGGTTTGGACAGTGGGAACTTATCCTGGAGCTCTGTCACCATATCCAGATAGCCTGGCATCGGTTTATCTTCAACAGATACATAGCCATTATAGTAGTCTTGAAACTTTCGTAAGAGCACAATACCACCTGCGTTCCTATCACCGAAAAGAGAAATGGCTGCGTCAACACGTTTTTGTAAGTTACGAAAGCAAACGATATTACCGAAAGCCTTTATGCTGTTTAGAATACGATTTGTACGAGAAAATGCCTGAATCAATCCATGCATCTTTAAGTTCTTATCTACCCACAAGGTATTGAGGGTAGTAGCATCAAAGCCTGTAAGAAACATATTGACTACAATAAGTAAATCAAGCTCCTTGTTTTTCATACGAAGGGAAACATCTTTATAATAGTTCTGAAATTTATCTCCATCTGTGGAATAGTTGGTTTTAAACATTGTATTATAATCGATGATGGCTTCATCCAAGAAATCACGAGCTGTTTTATCAAGAGCGGACGTATCTTCCGGATTTTCCTCATCAAGAATGCCGTCAGTTTCTTCCTCATTTGCACCGTAGCTGTATATGACTGCAAGTCTAAGTTTCTTTGTTGGGTCAGCAGCCATCTGCTTACGGAACTCATCATAATAGAGCTTTGCCATTGGAACAGACGAAACCGCAAATATTGAGTTGAAACCGTTTATACGTTGACTCCGCTTTATCTCCTCAACCTTACCATTTGCGGCAGAAGCTACTTCCTTAATGTTTGTCAGCTGATTGAAGAAGTAAGATTTATCTCCACGATATGTCTTCTGGTCAAAATGATCCAGTATATATTTTGTAACAAGACTGATTCTTTCAGGTGCTTCAAATGCCTTTTTACGGTCAATATCCCAAACCTGTTCATCGTCAATATCTGCATCAATATCCATAGTCTTGATGTAATCAACACGGAACGGAAGTACGTTCTTGTCATTGATGGCATCCACAATCGTATAAGAATGAAGCTGGTCTCCAAAGGTCTGCTCAGTAGTAAAGAACTGAGGATTTTTAACAGCTCCGGTATTAGCTGCAAATATCGGTGTTCCAGTGAATCCGAAGACATGATATTTCTTAAAGTTCTTTACAATGGCAGTATGCATATCACCAAACTGGCTACGATGACATTCATCAAAGATAATCACTACATGCTTGGTAAAAACCTCATGGCCTTTGTACTTTTTGATAAAGGTTGCCAGTTTCTGAATGGTGGTAATAATAATATGAGCATTCGAATCTTCCAACTGCTTCTTCAAGATAGAAGTGTTGCTGTTAGAGTTGGCAGCTCCTTTTTCAAAACGGTCATATTCCTTCATGGTCTGATAATCTAAATCCTTACGGTCAACTACAAATAGCACTTTATCGATATATGGTAGCTGCGACGCAATACGAGCAGTCTTGAAAGAGGTTAGGGTTTTACCGGAACCTGTGGTATGCCAGATATAGCCACCCCCTGCAACGCTACCGTATTTTTTATAGTTGTTTGCAATATCAATTCTGCTTAGGATACGCTCGGTAGCGGTAATCTGATAAGGGCGCATTACCATAAGCATATTCTCAGATGTGAATATGCAATATTTTGTGATGATATTGAGTATGGTATGTTTGGCAAAGAAGGTCTTTGTAAAGTCAATCAAATCAGGAATCACACGATTATTGGTATCTGCCCAGAAAGATGTGAATTCAAAACTATTACTTGTCTTTTCTTTTTTGGTTTTGCCGGATTTCGTATCATTAATAGCATTGTAACGGGTACTGTTGGAATAATACTTAGTATTTGTACCATTGGAGATAACGAAAATCTGTACATACTCAAAAAGTCCACAGCCTGCCCAGAAGGAATCACGCTGATAGCGATTTATCTGATTGAAGGCTTCTCGAATCGCAACACCTCTACGTTTCAACTCTACATGAACCAATGGCAGACCATTTACAAGAACTGTCACATCATAACGATTGTCATGCCTTGCCCCTTGATCAGTACTGATGACATACTGATTGATGACCTGTAAGCGATTGTTGTGGATGTTCTTCTTATCGATTAGGGTGATGTTCTTGGAAGAGCCATCATCACGCTTTAATACCTGAACAAAGTCCTCTTGAATCTTCCTGCTCTTTTCAACGATATGCTCGTTAGGATTAGCTACGGCATCTGAGAAGAACTGTTCCCATTCCTTATCAGAAAACTGATAATTGTTCAGTTCTTCCAGCTTTTTGCGAAGGTTAGTAATCAAATCTTTTTCCGTATGGATATGGAGATACTCATAGCCCTGCTCAGAGAGAAGGCGGATGAATTCTTTTTCCAGTTCAGCTTCACTCTGGTAGCTGTCAGAACGTGCCTTCACAGGCTCATATTCTGTAACTACTGTATTATCGCTTGTCTGTGCGACAATATTGAAATAAGGCACATGGTTCGCCTCCTTTCTATGCGAGTTCTTTGAAGGTCAGTAATTTGTCCCGATAGTATTCGTATTGCTTTTGACGGGCTTTATGTTCCTTTAATAATGCTGTTTCTAATGATGTAATTTGGTGGTCTACTTTTGCTAAAAAAGAGTCTATTTCTACTTGTTCCGCATAAGTAGGCAATGCAATAGGCATTTTCTCAAGAGACTTTGCTCCAAAGTTCTGTTGAGCTGCTCCGGTCTTCATCGTATCCACATATTCTTTTCCTTTACCTGAATTAATATATCTGCATATATAAGACGGAAATATTCCTGGTTTTAATCGAACAATGAGAGTGGTAAAAGTTTGTGCTCCTTCATATTTAGCAGGTACTAAACAAGCTTGACCGGGATAACCTGTTCTTGTTATTAATATATCGTTTTCTCTTAGGCTCTTCCCTAAATACTTGTTTGCAAAAGTCTCATCGATATAGATTAAATCGGAATCATCCAATTCATTTCTTTTAATATTTTGGTTTCGAAACATTACTATTCCTTTGTCGGAATATGCATGCGTTGCTGAGTTTGCGATTCCAACAGTTACAAAAGTTGATATTTCGCAAAGCAAACAGTGGTTCTCATCTTGTAGTTTTTGAAACATGATGTTTTCATAGTAATCCACTTGCTGTTTACGTGCTTGGATTTCTGAAAGTAACTGTTGTTTTAGCTCCGTAGTAAACGAAGAGAAGGTGTCCAAAATTCGTACAATCTCTTCCTGAACAGGTAGAGGAGGTACAGGGATAATAAAATCCTCAGTTACAGGTAACGAAATCTGAGGAAGTGACCCCATTCCAGAAGCAGCATCGCGAAAATGCAAAACATTATTCTTTAGAAAATGGAACAGATATTTTACGGAGATTTTTTCTTTAGCCGTATATGCCCACATTTCATTCTTGAAAGTAAACGGCTTTTCGTAATATACGAAATCAATAACACCTCGTGACTGAACAAGTACTGCTGGAACTCTTGTGATATTTGCCTTTGGGATATCTGTCTCCATAGCATTGATAACTGTTTTACCACCAGCAAATATTTTAATATCACCATCAGGATTATCTATCTCTTTCATTTTTCCAGCAGTTATCGGAGTGCCTTTTAATCTGGAATAGACTTCTTTTATAGGTTTGAACGGTACTCCATCCGGGCACAATTCTTTAATCAATTCCTCTAATCGGCTCATTACACACCACCTTCAATCTCTTCTATAATGGTGCGGATGGCTTCACGCAGTTCATCTTCACGCAGAACAATTTCTTCAATCTCTGCATTCAATTTCTGAATATTAATAACCTCTCTGGTGTCCTCTGCCTCCACATAGGTGGAAACAGAAAGGTTGTAATCCTTCTCCTCAATTTCGTCATAGGTGGCCAGATGTGAGAAATGAGCCACTTCTTCCCGATTGGCATAGGTGTCCACAATGTGCTGAATGTTATCTATAGTCAGCTTGTTGTTATTCGTAACCTTAATACATTCGTTGGAAGCATCGATGAAAAGAGTCTTACTGTCAGCCTTACCACGCTTCATTACCATAATGCAGGTTGCAATGGATGTGCCAAAGAACAGATTGCTTGGCAACTGAATCACGCAGTCTATAAAGTTATTATCCATCAGATATTTACGTATTTTTTTCTCCGCACCACCACGATACATAATGCCGGGGAAGCATACAATAGCAGCAGTTCCATTCGGAGCAAGCCAGGAAAGGCTGTGCATAACAAATGCAAGGTCAGCTTTGCTCTTAGGTGCAAGAACTCCGGCAGGTGCGAAACGAGGATCATTGATGAGGAGAGGATTATCGTCCCCAGCCCACTTAATGGAATAAGGGGGATTTGAAACAATCAGCTCAAATGGTTCATCATCCCAGTGTTGTGGATTAGTAAGAGTGTCCTCACACGCAATATTGAATTTATCAAAACCGATATCATGTAAGAACATATTGATACGGCAAAGGTTGTAGGTTGTGATATTGATTTCTTGGCCATAGAAGCCGTTTATAATAGCTTCTTTGCCTAGAATTTTTTCAGCCTTCAAAAGAAGAGAGCCAGAACCACAAGCTGGGTCATAGACTTTGTTGATCGACTTCTTACCTACGGTACCAAGCCTCGTCAGCAGTTCGGATACATCAGCTGGAGTGAAGAACTCTCCACCGGATTTTCCAGCATTGGAGGCATACATAGTCATAAGGTATTCATATGCGTCGCCGAAGGCGTCAATATCATGGTCTTTCACAGAACCAAGATTCATGTTGGCAACACCGGAAAGAAGTTTAGCAAGACGTTCATTTCTCTTTGCTACGGTAGCACCCAACTTATTACTATTCACATCAAAATCATCAAACAAGCCTGCAAAACTGTTTTCAGACTGGCTACCTTTAGCAGATTCCTCAATATGACGGAATATACGCTCAAGAGTTTCATTTAAGTTCTCATCTGTAGTAGCGTTTGTGCAAACATTACAGAAAAGCTCACTTGGAAGTATGAAGAAGCCTTTTTCTTCAACCAAGCCCTCACGAGCTTCTTTGGCATCTTCATCTGACATTTGTGCATAGTCAAAGTCGGTATTACCTGCCTCAATCTCACCCTTATTGATATAGTGCGTAAGGTTTTCAGAAATGTATCTGTAAAACATTGTGCCAAGCACATAATTCTTAAAGTCCCATCCATCTACTGCACCACGCAAATCATCTGCAATAGCCCATATTGCTCTGTGGAGTTCATCACGTTCTTGTTCTTTTTTTGTATCTACTGACATTGTTACTTACCCTCCGTTTTAAAGTCCAGCCATGCCTCTTCAATATTAGAAAACTCTATACGATTTCTCAGGCAGAATTCTTTAATGTTTTTCATTGCTGAAAGATTAGGTTTTGCTTTACCACTTTCCCATCTGTTTACTGTGGAAAAAGCCACATGTACCTCGTTGGCAAATTTCTCCTGTGTAAGAAAACAGCGTTGTCTGGTTCTTTTCAATTCGTCTGGAAAACTCATTTTGCATCTCCCTTTCATTTATAACTCAACAATATAGCGTTATTATAGCATATGGTTTTGCATATTTCTACATAATACGTTCTTTATCTTAAACCGAGTAAGTTAAGTGCTTGGGTTTTAATAAATGGATGATAGAATGCATACAGTTGGGGCAATTGCTGCAGCATGTGGGGTAGGTTATTTGGAAAGTAAAATAGGACTACAGGGACATTCACTGTATTTATATGGTGGGGCTGTAGTTGGAGGTCTGTTGCCAGATATTGATCATCCTGATTCTAAGATTGGAAAAATGATATCTCCACTTTCTGATTTCATTATAAGTGTGGTGGGACATCGAACATTAACTCATAGTTTACTTACTCCACAAACGAATGGAGTTGCTTTTCTATATCCTTTTCATAAAAAGAAAATTAAAATACTGTAGACTAATAAACTCCGGGAGATAGAATATTTTTATGCCTTCTCCCGGAGTTTTTAAGTTATTGTAAGCTTTGCCACGAAGGATTTTTAGTTATATGCCAACGCTCCGTTCTAACTGGCTTTCGTCCACGTTCGAATATGTATTCCTGTTTTAAAGGGAGGTATAAAATGTCTGACAATGGACAATTAATTTTTTCTGCAATATTCTTACAGGTAGTTAAATCCATGCCACCCATGTAAAGGTATCGGTCGCAGTTATTTATGATGGTGGTTGCAGCAGCGTCTCCATACATAGCTATGAGTTGTGATTCTGATTGTAGCAGTATTGATGTTGAGATTCCTTTTTCTCTGAAGATTGAGATAAAGTGGTCAAAATTAGGTATTCTGGCACCTGCTGCAAAATCATCGCAGAGCAAATGAACGGGAATAGGCAAAACGCTATTATCTATTGATTCCGCATATTCAAATAGTTCTTTGACGGAATGGGAAAAGAATAAAGCGGCGAAAGCATTTAAAGAGGGATTGACAGCAGAAGTTGTTATAAAAAGCACTGTTTTTTCATTGGCAAGCTGCCTGAAGTTAATGCATTCCGCTGTTCTCATACTGCTTAGCAACTCTGGTGAAAAAATAGTATCAATGGTTGCATTCAATGAGACATAAATACAGCTGGCAGTTCTAAGTGGAGCGTATCGGAATGTCTTCCAACATTGCTTTGCAAATACCTCCAGTTGACTTTCCCCTAGGCGGTTAAAGGTGTTATCCAGATTGGTTTCTATGGCATCTCCGCATTCCTTTATTTGCAGCTTTGATATCAGATTTACTACATCGGCAAAGGATGGGAGTGTTTTGATGTGCATGGTATATGCAATGAGAGCGGATAGTAGTGACTCAGCCGCATCATCCCAAAAGGGGTCTGCCTCCTTATTCGTTATTTTTTGTGGATTGGACATCACGATGGCCTGAGCTATATAGGTAATATCTACAGTGGTTTTAATGTAGTGCAATGGGTCATAGCAGATGCTGTTTTTGGTAGGATGAGTTAGGTCTAAATCCAATACACTAAATCCTTTCTGAGAAAGATACTCGGTGTATTTCTTAACCAGTTTGCGCTTAGAGAGCATAACAATCATGCTACTGCTTTCGGTTTTTAATAGTCGCATTTCTGCGTAGCTCATTGTTTTACCACATCCGCTTGGACCGACTACAACAATATTATTGTTTAGTTGTGTAATGGTAGTATCATCTGTTACTTCGTAATTTTCACCTAATATAAATTTGTCTGCCATAGTTTACCTCCAGATGTAAAAACTGTTTTCTCATATGTGTTTTTCTTCTTCAAAGTCGACCCAGTGATCGATTGACTTATTTATGAGTTCAGAAGCAGCTTCTGAGTCTTTGTGATCAATCGCTACATATAGATTTTGCAGCTTGTCTTGTAGATCTTTTTTCGTGTACCCAATGATACGACGGTAGAAAGCAATATAAATCGGTTTAAAGGTTTGCATAATCATAGGGTAGTATATGTTTCCACTGGCGATAGATGCTTCATGGTGAAATTCAAAGGCCAATTCAATTAATTGATCTTCATTAGCAGTTTTGGAGTCCGAGACAATCCTCTTAAGAACTTCCAGATGCTTGTCAGTTCTGTTTTTGCAAGCATCCTTTGTTGCCGCAAGTTCTATACTGCGCCTAAATTCAGCAATGGGTTCTAGAATTTCATTTGTAAAGTTACCGCATGCATTTTCAATCAATATCTCCATCGTAGTGATGTTGCCATATTTGACATAGTCAGCCACAAAAACCCCACGACGCGGGACAATACTTAGAAAGCCCTGGGATGCTAGGGTAGTGATGCCTGCATGTATGACAGACAAGCTCACGTTCATTTCTTTTGCCAATTCCCTTTCCGTTGGGAGTTTCTCCCCAACTTTAAGTTGACCTGAAAGAATCATCTTCTGTAATTCAGATACAAAAAGTTCGGTAAGAGTAGGTGAAACTAATATTTTAAATGCCATATATAATTACCTCCGAAATTGCATTTCATTATTCTGTTCTTTGATTATATCACAAGATATATTTAAATAAAATAGTGAATTTACTTGTGTTAAATAGTTGACAAGATAAAAAAACAGCTTATAATTTAATTATAAGCTCTGATTATATCACGGTGATACAATCAGAAGCAATTACAGTTATATTTTACTTTCCGATAAAATGAAAGGAGGACACAATGGATAAGGATTATGATGTTATTGTAATAGGTGCCGGTAATGGAGGATTATCCGCTGGAGCCTTTACAGCGAAAAATGGTTTTAAAACGTTAGTTGTGGATCAACACAACCTTCCTGGTGGGAGTGCTACCAGTTTCGTAAGAGGTAGATTTGAGTTTGAAACATCTCTGCATGAATTATGTCAGCTGGGACCAGAGGAGAATCCTGGTGGTGTGCGTGAACTATTTGATATGTTGGGTTCTGATGTTGAATGGGTATGCCACATGGGTGGAACATTTCGACTTGTCATTCCTGAAGAAGGAATTGATGCTGAGATGCCTTGCGGAGTTGAGAATTTCTGTCGCAAGATGGAGGAATTGGTACCTGGCAGTGGACAGCTGACAGGTAAGTTCTTTCAACTGGCTGTGATGGCTGTTCAGGGATTTGACTACATTATGTCTCCTGAATATGATCCAGAAGTTTGTAAGGAAAAATTCCCTGATTATTTGCGTTTGGCAGGGCATACAATCCGCGAAGTTTTGGATTCTATTGGAATGCCTAAAAAAGCACAGGTTATCCTGTCTACCTACTGGGCTTATTTAGGTGGTACCGTAGATGAAACGGACTTTCTTACCTATGCAAGAATGGTACTTGCCTATGTTGTATACGGTTCAGGACAACCAAGGTATCGTTCTCACGAAATCTCTCTTTCACTAGAAAAAGTTATAAGAGATCATGGTGGCGAGGTCTGGTATAACACTGAAATCAGTAAAATACTTGTGAAAGATGGAAAAGCTTATGGCGTTGTGATTGATGGAAAGGAATATCTGGCAAATCAAATAGTAAGTAATGCATATCCAAATCATGTATATGGTTATATGATAGATAAAAACGAGGTGCCAGAAGGAGCAATCAAGCTGATTAACAGCAGAGAACTTGGAATTTCCTTCGTTACCGTATATCTAGGAATGAATCGGACAGCTGAGGAGTTAGGCATTACCAGTTATACAAATTTCGTGGCATCAGATTTAGATTCTGTCGATCAAAAGCGTAAGGCTACGGATACAAACGAGTATTGTGGATATTCCATCATGAACTGCTTAAATAAGATAATTCCTGATTGTACCCCTGAGGGTACCTGTCAACTGTTCTTTACAACCTTTGTTTATGGAAATGGTTGGGATGATATAAAGCCAGAAGATTATAATAAGCAAAAAAATAAAGTGGCGATGGCAATGATAGAACATTGCGAAAGAGCTCTCGGTATCACAATAAAGCCATATATAGAAGAGATTGTCATAGCTGCACCTCAAACCTTTGCAAGATATCTGAATTCACCTCAGGGTACTCCATATGGTTATCAGATGACGATGCAGGATTCTTACATTCTTAGAAGCTCTGTTAAAACTAGAAAAGAAGATACGTTTATTGATAATCTACATTTTGTAGGAGCAGCTACCCATCGTGGAGATGGATATAGTAGTGCCTATCTATCAGGTATAGATGCAGGAAAAGATATTATACGTGCAGAGAAAGAAAAAGGAGGTATGGCGAGATGACTATGACTTATGACGAATTGAATCTTGACAGCTTCAAGGAATATGGAAAGGAAAGAAAAAACAACATAGAAAATGCCTCTGCTACAGTTCGTAACACTTACCCACGAAATGAATTGGCAAAGAGATTACATCCAGATCGTCAGTATATGAAGATTGCGAAAGTGACGGATATGGTGGAAGGAACAAAATGTTATCGTTTAGTTCCAAATACTTTAAAAGGAACGACAGAGTGCGCGTATTTCCAAGCAGGGCAGTATCTGAATGTATTCCTTACGATTAATGGCATGAAGGTAAATAGAGCATATTCGATTTCTTCCTCTCCAAGGAATGCCCTAAAGGATGGCTATTATGAAATCAGCATCCGATATACTAGTGGTGGTCTCGTTTCCGCATATATCCTTGATAACTGGAAAGAGGGCGATGAGGTAGAAGTATCTGGACCAAGTGGGTTCTTTACCTATTCTCCAATCAGAGATGCTTCGACTGTGATAGGCGTCGCAGGTGGTTGCGGTATCACACCTTTCCTATCTATGGCCAGAGCGATTGTGGATGGCGACGAAGAGTTTAATATGGTACTACTTTACGGCAGTCGTGATGCTGATCATATACTTTATAAAACTGAATTAGAGGAACTGGCAGCAAAGAGTGATCACATAAAGTTTGTCAATGTTCTTTCTGATGAGGAGAAGGAAGGATATGAACATGGCTTTATAAGTAGTGATATCATAAAAAGATATGCTCCTAAAGATGAGCCTTATTCTGTATTTATCTGTGGGCCTCAGGCGATGTATGAATTTGTGAATGAGGATATTAAAAAGCTTGGTCTTTTAAAGAAGTATATCCGCAATGAGTTGTTTGGTGAGTTACATAATGCTGCATCCTTAGAGGATTATCCAGGCTGCAAGCAGCAGACAGTTAAAATTACCGTCAGTATTCGTGATGTTGTAAAGACGGTGGAAGGAAAAGCGACAGATTCTATCATGCAGATATTAGAAATGAATGGTATTGCAGTTCCTTCAAGATGCCGTAGCGGTGAATGTGGATTTTGTCATTCTCTACTGAAATCAGGAGAGGTTTACGTTCCAAAACATGTTGACGGACGTAGACTGGCAGATTTTAAGTATGGCTATATACATCCTTGTGTGACATTTGCACTTTCCGATGTTGAAATAGTAGTACCTGCTGCTAAATAATAGGATAGTATTTATTAAAAAGAATTGCTTATAACGATTTAATATAAAAATACGAGACGTAGAATTCAAATATGAAAACGGCGTCTCGTATTTTGTCGTATACCTATACAATAAAACTACCTGTTATGTGAAATACTTTAATGAGTGAAAGAGGTGTGTTATCAATTTAAAGTATGAACTAGATTCTCACCATCCATATTATGCAGAAATAAGGGATAATACTGGTGCAAAGGTAAACCATCCTTATTTAAAGTTATATCATTATTTTCTCCAAGATATGTTTTTGGGTAATTTATGAGAAAAGTTATTGCAAAAGGGCGTAGACTTAATATCTGCGCTTTTTTTATTGGAGGAGAAATTCCGTAAACAGGGGATTCCATAAAAACACTCTGTGGGGATGCACATAATGAAAAAAAATTCTTAATAATATTTGGTCAATACAATGGCATAAGGCGAGATTCGTGATAAACAAGGATTATGTGGTTCCAGAGTAATTTATAAATAATTTATATATAATATTGTATACGCAAATTATGATACAAATTGTAAGAGTGCAAAAGATATGAATGAATACCCTGTCATAATAGCTAAACATATACAACAATGTACCATATCAAATACTTTTAATTGATGTTTATAAATTTGTTATAAATATTCATAATTCACAATCTTTTGCATACTTCCGACTTTAATTTTTTACTCCATATCTGCTTTTTATGTCAGATTTTAACCCATAGAAGATGTTAAAATATGTGTTGACAGCAAATGACGCGATATGCTATCATTTACCTGTTTGTTGCAATTGTACAGTAATTAAAACAAGAAATATATTGAAAAAAATATATCAAATTTACAAAAATATATAAATACATACATACTTATATGAAAGATAGATGAAATTAAGTACTGCCTATTTTACACATAAGAAGATTATATCAATTCAATGATATTTCTATATACTAATACATGAGAAATCGGCTTAATACCGCTTAAGTACCACAATGATAAAACTATTATAAAAGGACTAATAGTATAGAAGCCTTTTAAAAATAGGAATTATATTCTTATAATAAATATTGGAGGCTATGAAATTATGAATAAAATTGATGGTACTACTATGAATGGTACAAAGATTACCATTATAGGTGCAGGTAATGTTGGTGCAACAATTGCATATACAATTGCCGTTGCAGGAACTTGTTCGGAACTTGTTCTTGTTGATATTAATAAGGAGAAAGCGCAAGGCGAAGCTATGGATATTCGTCAAGGAATTTCCTTTTGTCACGCGATCGATATTTACGCTGGTGATTATGAGGATGCCAAGGATTCAGATATCGTAATTGTTACTCTAGGTCTGGCAAGAAAACCTGGTCAGACAAGACTTGATCTTGCCCAAGCTAACGTTAACATTATCAATTCAGTTATGCCTGGCGTTGCAAAGGTAGCACCAGACGCAGTTTATATCGTTGTTAGTAATCCTGTTGATATCATTACATATGCAATACTAAAATGTACAAATCTAAAGCCACACCAAGTAATCGGTTCAGGAACTATGCTTGATACATCTCGTCTTCGCTCAAGACTGGCGGATCATGTTCATCTTAGTCCACAGAGTGTACATGCGTATGTGTTTGGAGAGCATGGTGACACTTCACTGATCCCATGGTCCCTTACAAACATTGCAGGTATGGAGATGACTGAATACTGTACAAGCATTTGTGAAAGCCACAATACTTGTGGAAAGGCTGAGATTGCTGATATTGAAGAAGATGTTCGTACAGCAGGCGCAGAGGTTATCAAGCGTAAGGGTGCAACCTTTTATGCAATAGCGCTTTCTGTTAATAAAATTTGTGATGTTATTTTACGTGATGGGCAGAATATTCTTACTGTATCCACACTAGTTACAGATCGTTATGGAATTAGCGATGTATGTTTAAGTCTACCAGCGGTCATTGGCGGACATGGTGTTGAACGTGAAATCACACCTCCACTTCTCGCATCTGAGCTTGAACAGCTCAAGGAAAGTGCAGAAGCGTTAAAATCTGTTATTGCGGGAATACACTTCTAAGAAGTGATGCCAATAAAATTTTGAAAGGAAGTATTACATGGATTACGCAGAGAAATCTTTAAAAAAACATTATGAATGGAAAGGAAAGATTGAGGTAATTTGCCGTGCTCCTCTTGAAACACGCGATGACCTATCACTTGCATACACTCCAGGTGTAGCAGAGCCTTGTCTTGAAATTCAAAAAGATGTAGACAAAAGTTATGATTTAACTAGACGTTCAAACCTGGTTGCAGTTGTAACCGATGGTACAGCTGTTCTTGGTCTTGGCGACATTGGACCTGAGGCAGGTATGCCGGTTATGGAAGGTAAGTGCGCATTGTTTAAGACATTTGGTGATGTGGATGCTATTCCACTTTGTGTACGTTCAAAAGATGTTGATGATATCGTTAATACAGTGAAACTCCTTGCAGGCTCTTTCGGTGGTGTTAACCTAGAAGATATCAGTGCTCCACGTTGTTTTGAAATTGAACGTAGACTTAAGGAATGCTGTGATATTCCAATTTTCCACGACGATCAACATGGTACAGCTGTTGTAACACTTGCCGCAATGCTTAATGCACTTAAGCTTGTAGGTAAAAAGCTGGATGAGATTAGAGTTGTAACAAGCGGTGCCGGTGCTGCCGGTATTGCAATCATAAAGCTTCTTATTGCAATGGGACTTAAGGATGTTGTACTTTGTGATAGAAGTGGTGCAATATACGAAGGTAGAGATAACCTGAATGAAGAAAAGATTGAGATGGCTAAAATCACAAATCGTAGCATGAGAAAAGGAAGTCTCGCTGATGTTCTTAAGGATGCTGATGTATTTATTGGAGTTTCCGCACCAGGCTGTGTAACTGCTGAAATGGTTAAGAGTATGGCTAAAGATCCAATTCTTTTCCCAATGGCAAATCCTACTCCAGAGATTATGCCTGACTTGGCAAAGAGTGCAGGTGCAGCTGTTGTAGGTACTGGTAGAAGTGATTTCCCTAATCAGATAAACAATGTATTAGCATTCCCAGGAATATTCCGCGGAGCACTTGATGTACGTGCAAGCGATATTAATGATGAGATGAAAGTTGCTGCTGCAAAGGCGATTGCTTCATTTGTAACAGATGACAAACTTACCCCTGATTACATCATTCCATCTGCACTTGACAAAAATGTTGCGACTGCAGTAGCTGAGGCTGTTGCCGAAGCTGCAAGAAAAACCGGTGTAGCAAGAATATAGAATAATTAAAAGGCTCTGAAGACTTAGCCAAAAGGTTAAGTACTCAGAGCTTTTTTGTATCAATCCTCGTATAATTTTTATTTCAAATGGCATTCTATCATAATAGAATATGAGTACCATATAAGAGGTGACTGTAATGTTTAAACCGAAGCAGGTGATATTTGAAAAAGGTGTAAAGGAATATGACATTGGCCAAAGGCTATATGATGAATTCTCCAGAATACCAGATGTCACGGTGTATGATGAGGTACCTTCCAATCGAATAAAGACTTATATGGAAGATGAAAGTACACAGGCCTTTTATCGCAATGGTAAGCAAACCTTAGTTGTTAGTAGAAAGAAGCCTGGCGCATTTCAAACCTGTAAACCATCAGCTGATTATATGCTTCCACTTGTCAGTGGTTGTATGGGCCAGTGCGAATACTGTTATTTGCATACACAGTTAGGGGATAAACCCTTTGTAAGAGTAAATGTAAATATTGATGAGATTTTTGAGCGTGCAAGAAAATATATGGAAGCAAATAAAGAAAGAATCACTACATTTGAAGGATCAGCCACCTCAGATCCTCTATGTGTGGAACCTTATACTAATGCCTTGGAAAAGACTATACTTTTTTTTGCCAATGAACCTCTTGGAGCATTTCGTTTTGTATCCAAATATAGTGATGTGGATGGACTTTTGGAATTGAAACATAATAATAAGACTGAGGTAAGATTTAGTCTAAATACAGAAAGAATACGTTCGGAGTATGAGCATTTTACAGCTTCCATAACTGCTAGAATCCATGCGGCAACCAAGATGAGTAGGGCAGGGTATCCCATAGGATTTCTGATTGCCCCTGTGTTTATTTATGAAGGATGGAAGGAGGAGTATGAAGAACTTTTACGTCAATTATCAGATGCTTTGCCAGAAAAACTTTCACACAAGCCTTATTTTGAGGTGATATCTCATCGGTATACACCGAAAGCCAAGAGCCTTATACAGGAGATTTTTCCAACCTCTACTTTGCCTATGAAGGACGAGGAACGAAAGTATAAGTATGGTCAATTTGGATATGGAAAATATGTCTATACAAAGGAGGAAATGCAGGAGATTAAAACCTTTTTTCAGGAAAAATTAATAAGGTATTTTCCAGCGTGTGAGATCAAATATATCATATGAAGGGCATGTTGTTTGAATGGGTATTTCCATACAGGAAGATACCCTTTTTATATGACAGAAAATTATATAAATGTTTTATCTGTCATAGATGCCTATTTGCATTATAATTCGTTACATTGTATAATATTATATTATTTTAGTAATGTAATTTATTAAAGATGGAAGGGGTTATCATTGTATAAGACAATAATGATTGGTATCCTTATGATTGTGCTGACGCTGTTTACACTTACTGCATGTAGCCAAAAGAAATCTAAACCTGTAATTTCGAAAAGTCCAGAGGTAATACATAGTACAAAGCCAACAAAAAAGCCAACAAAAGAACCAGTCAATAAAGAGGTATCAACAGCGGAGCCTGCGAGGACATTAGCCCCTACGGTGAAAAGTGTAGGGAGTTATTTAATTGTTATTGATGCAGGACATCAGGCAAAGGGCAATTCAGATAAGGAACCGGTGGGCCCAGGAGCAACTGAGACAAAGAAAAAGGTATCAAGTGGTACAAGGGGGGTTAAGACCGGGCTGTATGAATATAAGCTAAATCTTATTGTAGCTGATAAGTTAAATAAGATGTTAGTGGAAAAAGGGTACAGAGTCATGATGATAAGAACATCCAATCATGTTAATATTAGCAATTCTAAAAGAGCTACCATAGCCAATGATGCTCACGCAGATGCTTTAATCCGTATTCATGCCAATGGATCTGAGAACAGTCATGTCAATGGTGTTATGACCATTTGTAATACCAAGAAAAACCCTTATAATGCATCAATCTATAGCCAGTGTAGAAAACTATCTGATTATGTATTGAAAGCTGTCTTAGATACAACGAAGGCTAATTCAAAAGGGGTTTGGGAAACCGATACCATGACGGGAATTAATTGGTCCTTAGTACCTACTACAATTGTAGAAATGGGCTATATGACGAATCCAAAAGAGGATGAAAAGCTATCCACGGAGGATTACCAGGATAAAATAGTGCTTGGGATTGCAACAGGTTTGGATCAATACTTTTCTGATCTAGATTAAATGACGAGTGAAGGCAAAGTCTTTATAAAGGAAGGACAAACATGATCAATGGAAATGGAAAGCAATTAAAATACAACAAGATAATTGAAGATCTAAAATATCTTATCTCGTCCGGTAGATTATTGGCTGGGGAACAACTTCCTTCTGAGAATGAACTATCCTCCAGGTATTGTGTCAGTCGTCAAACCGTAAGAAAGGCAATTGGAGAACTTACGAATGCTGGATATGTCTATGCTGTTCATGGAAAAGGAACCTTTTGTTCTGAACGAACTAGACATATTCATACTTCCAAAAATGTCGCAGTAGTGACTACATATTTGTCAGATTATATATTTCCAAGGGTGATAAAGGGAATAGACGAAGCTTTGGCAGAAGAGGGATATAGTATAATTCTCAAGAACACTAGAAATTCTAGAAGCAGGGAGGCAATATGTCTGGAGGAACTTTTGCAAAAAGACATTGAAGGCCTAATTATTGAACCAAGTAAAAGCCATATTTATTGTAAGCATCTAAACCTCTATGATAAATTGGAGGAATGTAAAATTCCCTATGTATTTATTCAGGGCTGCTATTCTCAGATGCTTTGCAAACCTAGTATACTTATGGACGACTATAAGGGGGGATATTTGATCACCAAACATCTGATTAGTCAGGGTCACAGGCATATTGCCGGTGTCTTTAAGTCAGACGACTCCCAGGGACAGAACCGTCATCGGGGCTATGTAAAAGCACTACAGGAGGCTGGCATCAGCTATAATCCAGATATTGTTACTTGGTTTTATACAGAAGATCGGGCAGTTCATCCAGCAGAGAGTATGAAAAACCTTATTCAAAGTAAAATAAAATTAGATGCAGTTGTCTGTTACAATGATCAGATTGCTATCTCGATAATTCGAACCTTACAGGAGATGGGGGTAAAGGTTCCTAAAGATATTTCTATTACTGGATATGATAATTCCTACATGGCAAGCTATGGTGGACTTAAGCTTACCACGATAGCCCACCCACATGAAAAATTAGGAGAGATGGCAGCTAAGCTACTTTTATCCTTAATGAGTAATAAGGAGCTTAGTGAGGAAGAAAAGCATATTCTTGTGGAGCCGGAAATTGTAATAGGTAATTCTACAGTACCTCATTTCTCAGTAGATTTTTAATTGAGACCATAACGAATGGGGCATACATACAAAGTAAATTTAATCTTTGCCATATATTATTTCATAACATCAGTTTTTTAATTACAATTTAAGCTCGTTCTCTTACTTTAACTATTCCCAAAATATGTTTACCCTTTGGTAATGACATTCTCCATTCCTCCAATTCATATTTATCACATTTGTAGGAATAACATACATGTAAAACGCTAGTTTGCAGTGTAGATTAAAAAACAACTTGAAAGATGTACGTACAAGTTGTAATGTGTTATTATGGATATTAATAGTAAATTAATTTATAGGAGGAATGTAAAATATGGAGAAAAAAGGTTATCAATTCTGGTTTTGCACTGGTTCACAAGACTTATACGGGGAGGAATGTCTTCGTAATGTAGCCAGACATTCGCAAATTATTGTAGAAGAGTTAAACAAGTCTGGGCGTTTGCCTTATGAGGTTGTACTTAAACCAACTTTAATAACGAATGAGTTAATACGTAAGACATTTAATGAAGCAAATCAAAATGAGTTGTGTGCAGGTGTTATAACTTGGATGCATACTTTTTCTCCTGCAAA
>JAEYPA010000105.1 GCA_023411225.1 Bacillota bacterium | reverse complement strand
ATGTACCCTTGACCAATCCATTTATAGGCTACTGGAAGATTACTAATGGTCTTAGATTGGGTAAGCACAAAAGCAAGACCTTGGAAAATAGTTGTGGTACCTACTGTTGCCATAAATAACTGTAATTTCAATTTATGTGCTATAAGCATATTTATCAGGCAGATAACAACACCTATTACTATGGATACAATAACACCAAGTACAGGTGACATACCAAACTTGGTCATCAATAATGCAACTACAACACCATTAAGGGAAATAGCGAAACCAACAGAGATATCAACTTCTCCAGCCATCATAATAAAGGATATACCTAGTGCAGTAATAATAATGTAGGCATTCTGGTTCAATATATTGACGATATTTACAAAGGAGAAAAAGTTAGGTGAGATAATAGCAAAGATTGCGCAACACACAATCAGCAACACCCAAGCCATATTATTACGCAGAAATTCTCCAACATTAAATTTTTGTTCTTCTTTCATAATATCCTCCTATAATCCTGAAGCATACTCCAGAATCTTATTCTGAGTAAACTCTTCTTTATGTAGTTCTCCTGTAATAACTCCTTCATGCATTACAATAATACGGTCACTCATGCCAATAAGTTCTTCCATCTCAGAAGATATCATTATAATAGAGATTCCTTGTTCAATGAGTGAATTCATCAACTGGTAGATTTCCTGTTTAGCACCTACATCAATTCCTCTAGTAGGTTCATCAAAGATTATGATATTACTATCGGTTGCCAGCGTCTTTGCTACTACAACTTTTTGTTGATTACCACCACTGAGATTCTTTACGTATTGTTTTATTGTTGGTGTCTTGATTCCCAGCTTCTTTTGAAATTTTTCTGCCAACTCATCTATCTTCTTTACGGCCACAACCAAGCCCTTTGACAATCGGGACAAGCTCATGATCGATATATTCCAATCAATCGGAAATTCCAAAAAAGCTCCCTCATTTTTTCGATCCTCAGGTATATATCCAATACCCGCGGCAATTGCATCATGAGGAGTTCGTATCTGGGTTTCCTTTCCGTTAATCTTAATCTTACCATGCTCCACTTTGGCTGCACCATAAATTACTTTAGCCAATTCTGTCCGTCCTGCCCCAACCAAGCCGGCAATTCCTAAGATTTCACCCTTATGCAGTGAAAAACTAATATCCTGATCTCCATTGCCATAAAGATGTTCCACCTCAAGTACGGTTTCTCCCACCTTTCCCGTACGCTGTGGGTAAGATTCATTGAGTTCCCGTCCGACCATCATCGTGATTAAATCCTTACGGGAAACCTCTTTCATATCCTTTGTTCCAATATATCGTCCATCACGCATAATGCTAACAACATCTGCTATCTCTAATACTTCTTCCATACGGTGGGAGATGTAGATGATTGTAACACCCTTATCTTTTAACTGCCTGATGATACGAAATAGTGTCTGTACATCAGCCACAGAGATTGATGCACTTGGCTCATCCATAATAATAAGTTTTACCTTTCTCGTCAGCGTCTTCGCTATCTCAACAAGTTGTTGTTTCCCTGGTGTAAGTTCTCCTACCATAGCCTTGGGATTAATATCTACACCGAATTCATGAAAGAGTTCTATCGCTCTTCTTTCCATTTCATTAAAATCTGGTATGACAGAGCCTCCAACCTTTTCGCCCAAAAATATATTCTCAACCACTGACATTGTTGGTACCAAGTTAAATTCCTGATAGATTACACCGATGCCTTTTTCTTTCGATAAAGCCGGTGATAAGGAGTTAAAATGCTCACCGGAAATAATGATTTGTCCCCGCTCAGGTTTAATGGCACCACTTATTACCTTTATCAGGGTTGACTTTCCGGCACCATTTTCTCCCATTAGTGCATGAACCTGTCCTTCTTCTATGGATAAACTGACATCGTCCAAAGCAACAACACCGGGATAAAATTTGCTAATATTCGTTAATTTTAGAATTTTACCCATTCGACTTTCCTCGTAGATCTTTCATAATATTATGTGGAAGCAGTCTTAGGATATCCTAGACTGCTTCCATTGACTAGTTGTTATTTCAAGTATTCATCTACATTACTTGCTTTAATATCAAATGTTGGTTCATAGTAAACACCTAAATCATCAACTTTTACGTTACCAACTACCGTATCAAACATAACTTTACCAAATTCTACACCAAATGCACCTGAGCCTCTATATGTACTTTCATTTGTAGTAGATTTCTTAATTGCTTCACATCCTGTAGAAGAATAATCACAACCAAAAATACCAAATTTACTCTTATCCACAGATGGTGTTCTCATAATAACTTCATCTGCTGGAAGTCCCATGAAATCAGAGTAAGCAAGGATACATTTTACATCTGGATGAGATACTAACATCATTTCTGTATATTCCTGTGCTTTTGTTGGAATAGAAGAAGCTCCTGTTGAATCATATACTTCAACAACTTTCGCTTTCTTTGTAAGTTTTTCAATTTCTTCTAAGCCTTTCTCCCTCTTAATAGCTTCTTCTGTGTTATTCAATGCTAAGATACCTACTTCAATGCTTCCATCTTTAGCATCTGGGAATGTTGCGTCAATCCATTCAGCTGCTGCTTTTGCTGCACTCTTTCCAAGATCAAATTGTTCTACGTTAGCAACAACATCATAATAATCTTTGCTTTCAGGAATACATCCACACATAGAAATTACTACGCCTTTTTCTTTTGCACTCTTTAATGCGTCTAAGATACCAGTTAAATCAACAGGAATTACACAAATTGCCTGGCATCCGGAGATAACCATATTTTCAATCTGTTCAACCTGCTTTGCAGTTGTCTGATCAGCTTGCGCAACAACTGTTTCAACACCATTCTCTTTTGCTGTCTTTTCCAAACTTGCTGCCAAGTTTGTTGTAAACTCATTATCCATAGCTGCAACAGAAAGACCAATTTTGGTTAACTGCTTTCCATTAATTGTTTCAACTGCTTTTTTAACATCATCTACTACCTTGTCTGTTTTGGCACTTGCACTTGGTGTTGCAGTAGCCACTTTGTTACTTGCGTTTGGTGTGGCAGTAGCTGTTTTGTCATTAGTCTCTGACTTCTGGCTACAGCCTACAAGTAAGCTTGCAACCATTGCAATTGTTAGAACAATTCCAAGTAATCTCTTTTTCATAGTATTTCCTCCTAAATATATAATAATGTTGTAATAATAGGATAACTTTTATGAAAATAATTAAAAAGGACACTATTTTATTAAAAGGTGTCCTTTTTTGCTATTCTTTTCTCAATGTGTCAGTTTGTACAATTCTACCATCTTCTACAAATAGAATGGTACCTGCGGTCTGGTCTACCTCATGAAGTCGATGCGTAATAAGGATAACCTTCATCTTTTCAGCTAAATGTAAGATGTAGTCTCGCATATACTGTTCCTCTGCAATATCCAGCCGGAGAAATACATTATCAAGTACCATCAGATTCTTTCGAAAGCGTTCAAATCTATAGATGGCTACCAGGCGATAAAAAAAATAATCCGAATACTGACGATTACGTTCCTGTAAAAATGCAAACTGCTTGTAGAATTCCTGTAGAATGACTTCTTCTTTTATTCGGCGTGTTCTAGAAAGCAATTCTATTAAATTTCTTGGCAGCATCAGATTATGGGTCATAGGAAACGCGCTTAATAGCCTATCATATTCTCTATTTTCAATAAATATATATTGTTTCTGCTTACCTAAACTACTGTTAATAATATCATCAAAAAACTTATGATATTCCACGATCTTAGACTTGTTATTATTGTAAAGTCCCATTAAGTATTTTTGCTCATTCACTCCATTCCCCCAATCCTTGTCATATATGCCAAGGATATTATTACGACGAGCATCCTTATATTGACAACGCCGATTCACCTTATGAGCTATTTCTGTACCTTCTTGAGTAGGGATATTACTCTTATTATATGCCTCTCCTAACCAATAATATGGAATATCATGCTTTAATATGGCACTTACAGGGGCTATCTTCATATCCCGACCATCACTCATAATAAGGACCCTATCACATAATTTATAAATTTCATCATACTTTTCACCAAAGATAACAAAGGAACAGTTTTTGTCCTTTTGACTTTTCATCCATTTTTTCAAATAAGCTAGGTCACTTACCTGCAATATATTATCCATATAATCAAATAAGATTACTTTACTACCATATGATACAGCTTTTGCCAAGCATACCAATAGTCGATCAAAGAATCCCATAGACTTTATCTGTGTCTCAGGCTGGAAAGGAAAATCTAATGTATGTAACAGATTCGCTGTTTGAATATTCATAGCCTTTTTACTTGGCATAATACCTTTCTTACGGCTACGAGCCACATAGATATTCTCGGCAATTGTATAACTTTCAATTAAAACTTTATCCGGACTGGCATAAAAGATCTCATGCTTATTAATAATTTCCTGCAAACTTTTCGGGGTAATCGGTTCCTCTTTCCAGTAAAGTTGCCCTTGGTACGAGGTTTTCTTACCAATCAGAACTTCCTTTAACATGTCTTTGCCAGAAGAACAATTACCAAGAACCAATAGCGTCTCTGATTGGTATAGATCCATGCAAAAATAATCTAGACCGGCTCCTTCCCCCGCACATATACCTCTTGCTCTTACCATTTCAACTTTACTCATGCTCTCTCACCTTCGGAATAATAATCATTACATCCGTTCCAAGATATTTAGTTGAATGTACAGTAATTCCATAATCAACGCCATAACATAGTCTGATACGATCATTAACATTTTTCAGTGCAATTCCTGTCTTCTGCGACTTGGTATCTACTGTACTTCTCTGATTATATTCATCGTTACCACGAAGTCGTTCATTAATCCGTTGCAACACTTCCTCGTCCATTCCTACACCATTATCGGAAACTAATAATTTCACATTTTTTTGCGTTTCAAAGACTTTTATTGCTACAGTACCTCCGTCCTTTTTACGTTCTAATCCATGAAATATGGCATTCTCCACAATGGGTTGCAATGTCATTTGTGGAATCTTATAGCTGTAGCATTCCTCTTCAACCTCTGTCTCCAGATGAAATTTATCACCAAAACGATACTCCTGAATATAAAAGTAATCCAAAATATTATTTATCTCATCTCGTATAGTTGCAATATTCCCTTTATTGGAGATACAGTATCTAAAAAACCTAGATAAGCGTTCTGTCATGGAAGCAATATTCTCATTACCTGCCATTAAAGCCTCTCCTCGGATAGAATCCAACGTATTGTAAAGAAAATGTGGATTTATCTGACTTTGCAAAGCTTGATACTGCATTTGCTTACTCAATACCTTAGACTTATAATCCTTTTCAATTTCTGCTTTCTGCCTTTCGCAATCCTCTTCAACTTTCACAATATTTCGAAGATATCGTCTGCGAATAACAATTAATGAAAAGATATATAAAACTATACCTATTACAATTACAACTACTGTTTCTAATCTCATATATCCTCTCCTTAATGTAGCTTACGATATTCACTTGGCTTAATCCCAACAATCTTTTTAAATAGTTTTCTAAAATATTTCTCATCTATATAACCCACGTCTATAGCAATAGTCTTAATGGGTAATGTTGTGGTTTTCAACAATACCTTGGACTGCTCCATTCTAAGTTGTGTCAGATATTCAATATAGTTGACACCTTCCACCATCTTAAACAGTTTTGAGAAATAAGCAGGGCTAAGATCAACCAACTGGGCCATCTCCTCAAGAGAAATATCCTGCATATAGTGCTGACTTATGTATTGTTCTGCTTTTATAATAGGTAGCTGTTTCATAGAAAGTTTTTTGTCATAATAAGCCTGAACAGACTTACTAATGTATAATTTCAAATGCAAAAAGACACCAGAAACAGAGTCCTGGCATTCAAACTCTTCCATTTTATGTTCTAACTTCTTACTCTCTATATGAGTCCCCTCGTCTGTCATTAACGTTTCTACCAATGTAACAATTCTACGAATCAAATCAAAAAATTCTCCCAAATTAAGCTCTGGTTTTTGATGTACATTTGTCTCCATTACAGCAAGTAATTCACTAATCCTATTTTGATTGCAGCTTTCTAAGGCCGTCTTAAATTCAGTCCATTCCTTATCTATCCAAAAGTTAGAATTGTCACTTTGATAAATATGTAATTTGCTATATTCAAGATATTCACGATCTGAAAGTAGCAATCTCTGCTGCCAGGCAACTCGCGCCGTCTCAATAGACTGCCTCATTTCTCCAATGTTCTTTACTTGAAGCCCAACCCCTATAGTTACTTCAAACTGGCCATAGATATCCCTATCCCTCACCATAAGTTTTAAAAACTCAAATAACTGAGCTTTGATATATTTATAATCATTTTGCTGATAGTTTAGTAACAGATAAACCCCATCATCCTTGGCAACTGAAATTGCCTCCCCAACAGAAATAACCTTTTCTAAACTCCTTAACATGTCCTCTGAAAATTTAGACTGACTCTTGTTTAGCTCAATCTTATTGGATTTAATTAGAACTGCCTGAAAGATATCTTTCTTAAATAGTCTGCCATTCAGGTGATCTTCCTTAGTTAAATCCTCCACATCTATATCGCTTGTCAATTTGTTTAACAAGGCAACCTTTTCATTCTTCTCTTTATTATGTATAATTGTATTGACATTATGTACATTCATTTGGTCTATGATGCCGTTAACAGCTTTCTGTAATGATGCATTCAAATCGTCCTTATTGATTGGTTTAACTAAAAAATCCACTACTCCATACTGTAATGCTTGTCTGGCGTATTCAAACTGTTTGTAGCCACTGATTACAATAAAAGCAGTATCCATATTCAGGTTTCTAACTTGTTGGATAATTTCTAATCCATCATATACTGGCATACGTATATCAGTCAACACGATATCTGGCTTGTGTTTCACTATACTCTCCAATGCCATTTCTCCATCTTGACAAATATCAATAACCTCTATCTGCAGTTCATCCCAAGCACCTAGGCATTGAATTAATTGGCATATCTTATACTCATCATCCACTATAATTGCTCTATACAAAATGTTGCCCTCCAATACAAAGATAGCTTTTTTATGATTCAGCTTTATTATATTAAGATAAAGATATAGCGTCAATACAAAGTTTGCTAATTCATCTTTGATTACAATATTCCTTCCGGAAGATAATTCGCAATGTTAAAACTACCAAATCATATACTTATAAAGAAAAACTAAGTGTTTTATTTTGAATAATACACATGAGTACTGTTTTAAGATGTAAAATCCTGTAATTTATTCTTCCATATATCCGTATATTTTGTAATATGAGGTATGTATTAATCTTATTTTACCTATTTAATATATTAATTGTAATTTTAAGCAAATTATGGTATAATTAGTAATTGATAGACAGTACGATTTATTGACAGAAAGGAAGAATTATATGAACAATGTATCTGCAATTGATATTTACATGCAAAAGGTATATAAAGGAGTTATTTTCATATTAACGTCCTCATGTTTGTGTGCCAGCATGGTATTTCTCGTATTAAAAATTATGAACTTTTTCACTGAAGTACCATTAGGGACATTTTTCTTTTTTATTATAGTAACTCTTTTATATTTTATATTTGGTTTGTACCTTATTCGCAATTGTATGAAAGATGGAAAACTTGATCCAAAATGGTTGAAAGTTGGTAAAATATTCTTTGTTGTAATGGTGATAATACATATCAATACGATAGGTTACTTATTGCCAATAAGGACTTGGTGGGGAATCTGCATTTATGCTCTCATTTTATCAGCATTATTTCTAGATTGGAAATTAACAGCGTTTACATCTGTTATAATAAGCATATCCCTAGTTTTAATTTGGATTATAACTGGTAGTCATTCAATGCCTGCTAAAGATGAGTTATTTGTCACAGATTTTGTAGTCTTACTTGCTGCTATCTTCTTTTCTTCATTAGGAACTGTATTGATATCGTTTTTTGCAGGCAGTTATCTCGCAAATGCAAAGAAAGATGAAATTGAAAAAAACAATGATCGTGTGCAAAATGTATTGAATAAGGTGAATGGATTAGTAGACAAATTGAGCGAGGCAAGTAAAGCTCTTCTTGATACTACACAAAATGAAAGTGCTGCAACACAAGAACTTTCTGCTATAAGTGAAAGCCTTTTAGAAAAAAGTGGTAATATCTTGGATGATTCATCTGAAAGTAAGCAAAATTTACTGGAATTAGTGAACGGTAGCAAAGCCATGGCACAAAAAATGCAAGAGATCGAAGGTATATCCTTAGATCTTGTAGATAAATCTTCTGGTAATGAACAGGCGATGAATGATTTAATAAGTATTAGTGAAAAAGTTGCCATATCCACTAAGATTACACTTGGTGTTACAGATAAGTTATTAACAGAAACAAAGAATATAGGAGATACCTTAGACATCATCAACCAGATTGCTGAGGCAACTAATTTACTTTCACTAAATGCTTCCATTGAAGCTGCTAGAGCAGGAGAAGCAGGTAAGGGCTTTGCAGTAGTTGCACAAGAAATTGGTAAATTGGCAAGTAACACAAAAGATTCTCTAAATAATGTCAGTGATATAGTCTCCAGAGTACAGAACGGAACAATAGAAGTTTCAAAATATATGAATCAAAATACAAGTCAATTGATGGAACAAAATAAAATGTTACTAGACACCATTGAGGGAATTCGTGGGATGATAACCTTTTTGAAAGAGCTTACGAAAGCAATTACACTTGTATATGATTTGCACAAGAATCAAAGTAATGTGGTTGAAACGACTGTAAGTATAAATGAAAGTATCTCATATAAGATTGAAGAGGAAAACAAAGATTTTACCAATATTACCGAAATGGTACAAAGCAATACACAGGAAATAAGCGATTTAATGAATCAAGTAGACAAATTAAATGAAATGATTTTTGAACTGGAAGAACTATTAAAATAAAAGTTAAAGGTGGCTCATTCTTTGTAAGATTCAGATATGAAATCTTACAAAGAATGAGCCAAAAAATCTATTCTCATATCACTTAGGGACGCCGCTCATCTTCTTTGCAGTAACATTCGGAGAATCTCGCTGCAAAAGAAGGCTCTCTTTGCCCCTCATATAGATGGGAAATATCCCCCAAAGATTGAGCTCGAAAGCAAGCAATTCCCTCTCTTCTTTCCTCTGTGTATATTGTTGACACTGAACTTGGAGCCGCACAGAATCCTTGCCATAACACATAAGGTGAAATATTCATCAAATGACTTATCAACACGCATCCTAACCCATAGTGGCAAAAGAATACAAGGGTATCCTTATTAGGATTTACCGCATGATACAGAAGTCCATCTCTAACATAACCGTGTTGGGCTAATAGCTCATCAAAATGTCTACATACCTCATCGTATTGTTCTCCCACTTTTCCTTCTTTTATCACAGCAACATTTTTCCACTGTTCTCGATCCAATAGTAATGGTTCCTTTGACCAATCTTGTGGAAGCCAGTCCCATATGTATGTTTTTTCTCCATTTTTATCAGGCCGCTTAATAAGAGCAGGAAACTCCTTTAACCAATCACATACCTTAGCTTCCCTCCCCAACTTCTTAAGAGTACAGGAGGCGGTATCTTTCGCTCTTCCTAATGGAGAGACATAATACTCCTTTGCTTCAATCTTTCCCAATCGTTTTGCAAGGAGCTCTGCCTCCTCCCATCCAGTTTTTGTTAGTGAATCGACACTGTAGTCAGGGTCAGCATGACGAATAATCATTAATCGCATATTATTATCCTCCATAGTATTTTCTCAATCCGTTTTCTTTACTTTTATAGGTGCCTATATCATTCACTCCTATAAAATAACACTTGTACTTCCAAATATTCTTATTATAAACAAACCTCAGTTCTATATCAAGATTAAAATATAGCTAATCCCTCTCTTCATAAGCAGCTCGGATAATATCATCAATTCCCGCTTCTTCGATGGAAACATCTTTTATCTGTGCTTTCACGCTTAATGCTTCAATTAATTTTGCTGCAGTAATATCATTTTTCATGAAGCGATATTTTGCTATATTCCCATCACTTTCTATCATCTGACATTTTTCATGTGTCGCAAACTGTTCATTATAATATTCAACTACCAAAGTTTTATATGGTGCTATGCGGTCTACTATATCTTCCAGATTGCCATCCTCCACTAGTTGGCCATGGTTTATTATGATTAAACGATTACATAACTGTTGTATATCTCCCAAATCGTGTGTTGTTAAAATTATGGTTGTACCTCTTTGTTCTTTGATTTCTTTTACAAATTTGCGAAGTGAATATTTCGAGCTAACATCGAGTCCAATGGTAGGTTCATCTAAAAATAATACCTTTGGAGAATGAATCATAGCAGCAACCAGATCTCCCTTCACCCTTTGTCCTAAAGACATTTGACGAACAGGTTTGTCTATCAGTTCTTTTATCCCCAATATATCATCCATCTCATGAAGAGTTTTCTGATACTTTATTTTATCTATCTGATATATATGTCTCAACAGTTCAAAGCTCTCGCCTAATCGTAGGTCCCAATTCAGCTGAGAACGCTGACCAAATACCACACCAATATGCTGCACTACCTCTTTACGATGCTTAGTGATATCTTTTCCATCAATCAAAATCTCACCCTCCGTTGGTGTTAATATACCTGACATCATTTTGATAGTGGTGCTTTTCCCCGCACCGTTCGGGCCAATGAAACCTACAATCTCACCCGCTGCGATTGTAAAACTCAAATCTTTAACTGCTGGGATTACCATGCTTTCTCTAGTTACCAGGGCTTTTAGAGCACCCTTAATGCCCCCTTCCTTTTTCACTACATGATAATCCTTACTTAGATTTTTTACTTCAATCATATTCATAATTTAATTTCCTACACTTTCATATTTCTTTAAACCAAAATTAAAGAATAAACCTGCCACTACCATAACCAATATTCCAATCAAAAAAGTAAGTCCTATTGCTCCAGGAAACTGGGCATATGTACTTTGAATACCAAGCATATCAGATACCGGGTAAAAGCTTACCCAACCAATAGGAATCAAATATGTCAAGATAAACTGGATGCTCTCTGGATACATAGAAATGGGATACATTGTGGTTTTATCAAAAACTTCCTGTGTGTACTGACCAAAATCATTTGCACTTCTTGTAAAAAAGGAGGTGGTTCCTAACAAAATATATATCCCTCCTCTAATCAATGTAGCTCCTATTAAAAGTGCAAGAAGAGTTATTATGTTTGGGATATTCCATTGAAAACCAACCTTATAACACCCATATCCAAATACAAGTATTCCTGGTACTAAATCGGTAAGACCAAACACATTAATCTGAGTAAAGAAAAACTGGTACAGTACACTAAGTGGTCTTGTCAGATATCTATCAAACTCACCTTCTAGCACGAAGTAGCCCATAAACCATCCCTGAATAAAAAATATCATAGAGAGGGCATGTGTGATCACAGAAAGCCCATATAGGAATGCTAGCTGGCCGTAATTCCAGCCATTGATCTGTCCAAATTCCTGCACCACAAATTGTATAGTTGCAAAACCCACGATAAACTGAATGGGATTAGATAAGAGCCATCCCAATATACTGGATGGATACTCTATAATAGTGAGAAATGCTATTTTTATACATACTCTTGTCACATCTAAGTAATGAAGTAGAGATTTGGTACATTTTTTCATTTTCTCAACCTCCCTGAATCATAATCTTTCCAGTCACTTTTTTTTGCATATATCGATATATTAAAAACAAAACAACAGTCCAAACAAGCTGAATTAATAGCCCTCTAGTCAAAGATTCCATTGTATATTTTCCAATGAATATATCTAATGGCATTTGATACAGATAGACAAACGGCAACACCTCTAATATACCTTGAAACCAGTCTGGGAAAAACCAAATTGGAATTATACTTCCTGACAGTAATCTAATCAAATGCTTTTTCACCTGAATCAGAGCATCCATTTCAATCACAGAAAATGCCAGCATCCCAAACAAAACAGCCAAGTACCAATTAACAAAAAAGGCCAGTGTTAGGCTACCTATGAATAGAAGAAAACTCATAGCACTGTAAGGTGCTGGCAATTTAATCAAAACGCTTCCAATGATTAAGATCGGCAACAGGTTTTGAAACAGCAACGCTGTTACACCACCCAAGTTTTCTGCAAAAAAAACATTAAAGATATTAACCGGCCTCATCATATCAATGGCTATCGTACCTTTTCTAACACTAAGGGTAATTCTCCGCTCAACATTTGTTGTCAGTACCACAGAAATCATGGAAGAAACCACCGTATAGGTCAGCATAGTATTTACTGTAACTCCTTGTACTGAATCAGCATTTTTAAATAGAGCTCTCCAAAAATATGCTGTTGCCACCATGATAATCGTCTGCATTATTATATTGCCATACACATCAAACTTATATGCCAGACTTTTTAATATCTGTATTTTGTATACATAAAAATAGACTTTACTACTCTTAGTCTTCATCCTTACCCCTTTCTACACTCTTTCGATAACTCAGTGGGCTCATCCTCATTCTATTTTTAAATAGTTTTGAGAAATAGCTACCATCTGAAAAGCCTGTTTCATATGCAATCTGTGTAATTGTTTTATCAGTTTTCTTTAATAAGAAACAACTCTTTTCGATTCGATAACTACCGACATACTCCATTGGTGTCATGTTCAAATATCGATTAAACAACGCAATTCCCTTTGTTTTTCCTACCATTCCAACAGCACAGATATCTTGCAATCCTATTTTTTGGTGATAATTATCTTGTATAAATATGATCATAGCCTTCACTAATGCCAAATCCTGATTTGGAGAATATTCACTGTCTGAGGATTTCTCCATATTCCCATATAAAGCAGCCCAAATATCAAACAGGTATTGCATCACCTTTAATTCACCTGTATCCCTCGATAAAGCAGTCTCTATGTATACAATATTCTCAATTATTGTCTTATGCCAATTTACATTTTCATCCAACAACAGATACGGAATTTTAGCATTATCTATAACAGGAACCACAAATTGTTTCGCCACATGGTTTGACGAACATAGAATAGTAGGATGAAAAATCAGGCAATATAATTCACAATCTGAATGATCACTAACAATCAAATGTAGTTGCCTGGAATTTACAAAAATACCTTCCCCAGCCTTCATTCTCACCATAAATCCATTGAGTTGATACCTTATACTTCCAGAGCTAACATACACAAATTCAACCTCATCGTGCCAATGGGTGGATAATTCATGAAACGTATATTGTGCAGAAATGATATTTTTTCTATAAAAAACAGGATGATCAGGAATATCATAATGTAATATTTCGGATGCATCTGATTGAATGTCTGGCATACTTATCCTCCTTATACTCATTATATTATATTCCATTAAAGATAGAATTTCTATAATAGTATCACTCGATTTATGTATTATATTTCGCAGTGCATAGTCTTGTACCAATATCTCACAATCAACAGCATAGACGGTTATCCTATGAATACCTTACATAATATAATCAGGGGCTTTCCTAATGAACGAAAGCCCCTGATTATATTTACACCGTATCAGACTCATCAATATCATCTGCCACAATATTTATGTCATAGCCAGATTCCCCAGTCTCCATAATGAAATGTTCCACTTCCATGCTTTAGCTTCCCTACTTTATCAAGTTGGTAAAGCGCATCCTTCATACGAATGAGAATTTCTGGTTGTATATCTAACGTATGATGCGCTGGAAATACACGTTTTACTGACAAAGCAGCAACCTTTTGGAGAGATTTAAGATATGCCTGTGGATCAGTGGAAGGATAGTAAGCAAACAAGGTGTCCTTGTAAACCAGATCACCCGTAAAAAGATACCCTCGTTCTTGCTCCCAGAAGCACATATGCCCGGGAGAATGTCCTGGTGTATGTAGTACCGTAATAATACGACCACCGAGATCAATAGTATTACCATCATGCAATACTTGTGTTGGTGTTCCCTGAAAGAATTCATAAGTACTGACATCATAATTCTCAGGTAAATCACAACGATCAACCACCATTTCACAAATGGTAGAAATGGTTAGTGGAAATTCCCCGGAAAGCCAGTTCAGTTCTGCTTCATGCGCATAAAAGTCTGGGTAATATTTATGACCACCGATATGATCCCAGTGAATGTGTGTGGCAACTGCTGTCACTGGTTTATCAGTAAGTTTTTTCACCTCTTCTGATATATTGCAGATACCAAGACCTGTGTCTATCAGTAAAGCTCGTTCATTGCCCTCTAGCAGATAACTATGTGTTTCCTCCCAGTGACGATATTCGCTGATAATATGTGTAACTGTGTCAATTTGATCTATAGAAAACCATTCTTTCATGACAATCCTTCCCTGTATCCGTACTGTCCATCGTTTTAAAGAAAGAAAACTTTCTTAAACTATTAATATAATAAATAGCTATTACCCCATGTTTAAATGACCTGGAATAATAGCTATTATTTATGCCTTCAATGGGCTCTTCAGTATTGAATAATTATATTATGTATCCTACTATAGGACTAAGGATGGAGCTGCATATACTCGAGCTTTCATTTCGTTATCCAACATATATAATCCTTTTGGATCACCTGCAAATAAATCATATTTTTTGATATTATCATCTGCATTCTTTTCTTCCTCGCCCTGTTCTTTGATAAACCAATCAAGGAACTGCATAGTACGAAAATCGTTTATTTTATAAGCTTCTCCATATATTTTATTTATGGAAGCAGTTACATATTCTTCATGTTCCAAAGCTTTTACCAATGGTTCTCTAAAATCACTATACTTTTCATTAAGTCCAGCAATATCTGTTAAAACAACTGATTCACCATTATTTAGTATGTATTGACGAAATAGCATTGCATGATCTCTTTCCTCTTGGGTTTGTATATAAAACCAATTTTCAAATCCATTTAGATTTTGATCTGCATAATAATTTGCCATATCTAAATATAAATATGCAGAGTACAGTTCCTTATTAATCTGTTCGTTTAATAACTTTGTTATTTCTTTGTTAAGCATTTTAATCCTATCCTTTCTTTTAAATATAGAGTTTATAGTTTCATATAGTTTCTTTATACAGTATAATGTTATTCGTAATATGTAATACCTTTTTTCGTCTCTTCCAGTAAGAAGAAAGAACATAATTGTTTTAGATTGTATCTATATGATACCACATCTCTTAAGGTTTCACAATATACCTTCCATGTCCACCATTTTCTTAAATGCATTTGAAGATGAATACTTTGTCTAACTCATTACATATTACATTATAACAGTTCTTTCTACCTTATTCCATATATTTCTTCGTAATATTTGTTTATATTTTAATAACCGTCTAGCTGTCACTCTCACAGGGCACCTCTGACTTAGGATACCTCTATCTCACCTTTTAGATACAGCACAGCCTTCCCTGCCACTATTACTCTGTCTCCTTCTAAGTTACAATATAAGATACCGCCTCGTTTTGATAGTTGCTTCGCAACTAACTCTGTCTTACCCAGCTTTTTACTCCATAATGGGACCAGACTGCTGTGGGAAGAACCGGTAACGGGGTCTTCCATATTTAATTCTGGGCATAGGTATCTAGAGACAAAATCACAATCTGTTCCAGGTGCTGTAAGGACCACACCTAGCCATTTCGTAATAGTCTGAAGAGCCGCGTAGTCCGGAACATAAGACTTTACCTCTTCCTCACTCTTTAATTCTACATAGAGATCTCTCTCAGAATAAAGTGCTACAGCTTCCACTCCAAGAAGTTCATTCAATTCCTTTGTAGTTGGCATGACTTGTGGCATCTTAAGGGGAAGTGACATTTCATACAAATCATCACATTTTGTCACCGTCAGTAATCCACTAGCAGTATCAAACTCAAATACAGAAGACTTGCTATCTATATAATGACTAAGCACATACGCAGTTGCCAATGTAGCGTGTCCACATAAATCAATCTCAAAAGTTGGTGTAAACCACCTAAGATTATAACGAGTACCCTCTGGGTACACAAATGCTGTTTCTGATAAATTATTTTCAAATGCAATCTTTTGCATCTTTTCTTCCGCCAATGGTTCATCCAGAATACATACCCCAGCTGGATTGCCCTTAAATACTTCATCCGCAAATGCATCAATCATATAGTATTGCATATTATCTATCCTTCTTTCCTTTTATTTTTAACTTTTGAGGATAACGTCACATTCCAACTGACAATCCCGAGGCTCTCTTGCCACATGCTCTGCGATATATTCTTCTGCCTCCACACATCCCATGGATCTATAAAAAGCCTGGGTTTCTACTGCAGAGTGTGCAGATATATAAAGCTTTTTTCCTCCTCTTTCTCTAACATACTCCTTAGCCCTTAAAAATAAAAGCTTACCGATACCCTGTCCTCTACAATCTTCCGACACATGAATACTAGACAAATCATAATACTGACCTTTGCTCCCGATGGGATTCCCTTCTACAGAGACAAATCCTTTTAGCTTATTGTCGTAAAATGATCCTACTAAGAGTCCTCCTGTCCTCACTGTATTTTTTAAATAATATAGGAGTTCCTCATAATCTTCCTCTGACCAGTCATCAACAAATGGATTCTCCTTTGTTACCCACTGACCTTCCATTTTACGAAAGCATTCCGTTACGACTTGTCTGCGAATAAAATGAGAAAACAAGTCCCTATTTAACTCATTCATTTCAATATTTCTTAGTTCTAATTCCATATCATCTCACCTTCCTCTTCAGAATATGGATACTATGTACCTCTTTCATGTTACCCTCTATCTATTATTCATAATTTCATGTTTATACCATATTATACTAAAAATATTCTGTTTTCAATATTATTCTAAGACACTTAGTTTGTCTGATGATATGATCAAAACATTAAAGTCCTACTGTTTTTTCTTTAAGGTTCCTAAATTCACTACAACTTTTTACTAAATGTTCTACATATTTCGACTAATATATTTTTCCGATTGCAAGTTGATTACTTCAATGATATCCTTACATTATCTATTATACTAAGGAGGAAATGAAATGAAGAAACACGTATCCAAGACACAGTCAGTTCATTCGCCTCGCGCTAATTTTTCTGGACGTATTGGCTATGTCCTAGCCGTAGCCGGTTCAGCTGTGGGCCTAGGTAATATATGGCGTTTTCCTTACCTAGCTGCCAAATACGGCGGAAGTATGTTCTTAGTCGTGTATTTGATTTTGATGCTGACTTTTGGCTATGTTCTAATTGTGTCAGAAACTGCTTTGGGGCGTATGACTGGAAAAAGTCCGGTTGGGGCTTTTGCAACCTTCGGGAAAAAACTACCCTTTAAATTAGGGGGCTGGATCAATGCTGTTATCCCTATGCTGATTGTGCCATACTACAGTGTAATCGGTGGCTGGGTAGTCAAATATTTATTTGAATATGTAAAAGGAAATGTAAATGTATTGGCAGGAGATTCCTATTTCAATGATTTTATCAGCTCATCCATAGACACAGAGATGGCGTTTATTGTATTCTCCGCGATGGTCTTTCTCGTAATTCTAGCAGGTGTAACGAATGGAATTGAACGAGTGTCTAAGATTATGATGCCTCTTCTTGTCCTCCTGTCCATTATTGTTACGATATACTCTATAACCCGACCAGGTGCCATGGAAGGTGTGAAATACTTCCTTATACCAAACTTCAAAAATTTTTCCTGGATGACTGTGGTTGCAGCTATGGGACAAATGTTTTATTCTCTTTCCATAGCGATGGGGGTTCTGTATACCTATGGATCCTACATGAAAAAGGATGTGGATATTGAATCCTCTACTAAGCAGGTAGAAATCTTTGATACTGGAATCGCTGTTTTAGCTGGTCTTATGATTATCCCCGCCGTATTTGCCTTTTCCGGAGGTAACCCGGATACCCTTAAGGCTGGACCATCTCTCATGTTCATTACCCTTCCTAAGGTATTTGCAAGTATGGGAATCGGTACACCTGCAGGAATTATATTCTTTCTCCTCGTCCTTTTAGCTGCCTTGACAAGTGCAATTTCCTTATTGGAAACTAGTGTTTCAACCTTGGTGGACGAATTAAAATGGGGACGTATGCAATCTTGCCTTTTAATGGGACTTATCATGATGGTTTTAGGCACTGCTTCCGCACTTGGATACGGTGCACTGGACTTCATTAAGGTTTTTGGAATGTCCTTCTTGGATTTCTTTGATTTTTTGACCAATTCCATTATGATGCCAATTGCAGCCTTATCCACTTGTCTTTTAATTGTATATGTAACTGGTTTTAAAGCGATTGCGAAAGAAGTAGAAATCTCTTCCGCCTTCCATCGAAAAAAAATGTATGAGTTCTTCATAAAGTACCTAGCACCTATCTGTATTGCTATTATACTAATCAGCTCCATTGCTAGTGTATTTGGATGGATTACTCTATAAGAAATATAAATGGGAAACTGTTGTCTCCTACAGTTTCCCATTATCTTTATATATTGTCGATTCTCTTAATCACTACATAATAGCTATAATCCTTATTTACATAAATCTGTACTCTATCACCTATCTTATGACCGAAGAGAGCTTTACCCAGTGGGGATTCTATGCTAATTTTGTTCATTAGAGAGTTACCCTGAACGGTAGTAACTATTTCATAAATCACTGTATCGTCATCCTCTTCAAGATACAACTCCACTTTCTTATTAAGGCCAACTTCATCTTCCTTGGAATCCTCCGACACAATTATTGCTGTCTTAATCATTCTCTGTAGATAACGAATACGGCTCTCATTCTTATTCTTATCTTTTTTCGCTGCATAATACTCGAAGTTTTCACTAAGATCGCCTTGAGCTCTTGCTTCCTTTACAGCCTCTAAGGCTTCCTTACGAACCACTAACCTGCGGTATTCTATCTCTTCTTCCAACTTTCTTATATCCGACTGGGTTAATTTATTATACATACCATCCCTCTTTAATCTAATTGATACCAGAATGCCGGTACTGTTAACACATCTATAGAATCAGCAGTATATCCATAATACATAATCTGGCCTTTAGGAGTAAGAAATATAGCTGTATCTGGAGAAGCTCCTGGATTTCTTAACCAACTGTTGTTACCATGTTTATTTAATACTTCTTTGTATTTTAATTGCTCTTCTGCACTTAGTATAAATATCTTATCCACAGTATCATTGCCACCTAAGGTGTGATACTGGCTATTATCTGCGGAAAGGACCTTGGTATCTAATATATATTTACATTCTTCCTTCGTAAAATTATCCTCAAGAAATATAGTATTCAGATAGTTCCTTAGAGAAGAGTTCTCCCATGTTACATTCCCTTCATTTATGGAATAGGGAAGATCTAAGATTCCATCCACCTTCACAACCAAAACCTTATTATCCTGTTTTTCTGCAATTACCCATTTAGCTTTTCCTAACTTGATTTTCTCTCCAACATTTTTATATGTCAATTGTTTTTGTTCAATATCAGCAATCCATTGATGGGCTTTTTTATACCCATCTGCTGCTAAAAAAGCATCCTTGGCTTTATTGTAATCATTTTTACCAAGGTTTTTTCCTGACATGATATCTTTACCTACTTTGTAGCTATATTCCTTTAGGTACTTATCACTGTTTTTATAGTCCTTAAGGTCCGTAAATATACTGACGGCCCACCGATTCATTCCAGCTTTGCCTACTACCCTACCTAACTGAAAGCGAACCAGATTTACTCTTGAAAGTAAGATTAAAACTATCACACAGGCAACTACTATATAAAACATATACAAACCACGTCTTCTTTTTTTTAGTAATTTACTATATGAATTTTTACATAAGGTATGAATCTCAGCAGCATCCTTATAATCTTTCAATTCTTTTAAAAGCTTATCTGCTTTGTTTAGATCATCTGCTGATTTTGCATTCTCAACTAATTCTCTGGCCTCCGTAAGTTTTGCATCATCAGACAAAGTCTTAGCTTCTTTGGCTAACGTCTTACACTGCTTGGATAACTCCTTAGCGTCCTGAAAGTCTCCTAGTTTATTAAAATCATCGGCCAACTTATTATAAAATTTAACCTTTTCTTCAGTAGCAGTCATACATGACATACTATTGAATAATAATTTTAAATCATTGTACTGTTGTTCTTCAACACTTTGCCCTTCAACACTTGGCCCTTCAACATTTTTCTTATCTTCGTTCATAGCCAGATTCCTTCCTGCGTTCTTTACATAAATATTCTATAAGCTATTTTAACATACTTGTCAAGATTTATACCCTATGTTTTTTCACAGCTTCAGCCAACAAATATTCTATCTGACTATTTATGGAACGGTAATCCTCCTCAGCCCAAGCCGCTAGTTCATTCCACAAACTTGGTGTAAGGCGAAGAAGCACCTGTTTCTTCGCCTTTTCCTGCTCCTTGAGTTTTTGTTCCCTGCTTTTCACCTGTGCCTCTAACAACTCTAACTGCTCTAACTTTTTTCTCAGTCTATCTTCTCTTTCTTCTAACTCAGGTTTCATTTAAACCTCCTGATTAATAAATACTACCACTATTTACAATCGGCTGGGCATCCTTATTGCCACAAAGAACAACCAACAGATTACTTACCATTGCAGCCTTTCTTTCTTCATCAAGAACCACAATTTCCTCTTCTCCTAATTGATCGATAGCCATCTTCACCATACTCACGGCACCCTCTACAATCTTTTGTCTGGCTGCAATAATGGCAACTGCTTGTTGCCTTTGAAGCATGGCTGCCGCTATTTCTTCAGAATAAGATAAATGAGTGATTCTTACTTCTTCGATTAACAGACCTGCACCAGTTACTCTTTGTTGTAACTCCTCCTTCATACTATTGGCAATCTCCTGACTGCTTCCCCGGAGTGTCTTTTCATCCCTGTCCTCTTCCATGGTATCATATGGATATAGTCTAGCTATATTACGGATGGTAGAATCACATTGGATGGACAGATACGTTTTATAATTTTCTACTTCAAACACTGCCTTAGTAGGGTCTACTACCTTCCAGATAACCACAGCACCTATAATAATTGGATTCCCCAGTACATCATTTACCTTTTGCTTTTCGTTTTGTAGGGTAAGAGTTTTTAAGGAAATCTTCTTACTCGAATCACTGCTTGTATTAACACTTGCAGATACTCCTGTTGGTGTAGCACCAACTGCAAATGTCCTTGCTGAAGGATTAAATGCTGTAGCAAAAGGATTTACATAATAAAAACCTTCTTCCTTTACTGTTCCATAATACCGGCCAAATAACGTCAGCACTAAAGCTTCGTTAGGTTTTACAATATGAAGTCCACTTACTAAAATAAAAAACAGGATAAATGCCACAATACCAAGTCCTAGTAAAAGACCGCCTACCATACCATTTCCATGATACAGTAGAATACTTGCTACAACAATCATCCCTATAGAACCTAGAATATCCAACAATAACAATAACAATGCCACTCCACCACTAAATGGGTGTATGTTTTTCTCTGTTACACTTTTTTTACTCTCTACACGAACATTTTCGTTTTCCACTAAAATAACCTCCTATATAAATGTGATATCATTTTGATATCATTATTATATAAGAGGCTGTTAAAAAATGCAAGTCTTTCCATTAAATTCTAATAAACATTACAGTAGCCATTCCTTCGCCTTATCCAAATTATCCATGCAGGTAATAACTGCAGGAAAAGCAGAAATATGCTTTCGTACATATCGTTTTAGCTTAAAGCTTAGTCCTATAAAAACAATTCTTTGAAAGGTTTTTCCACAGTTCATCATGGAATCTAGTATGTATTGGAGGAATTCCTTATTTACCGCAGACTGATTCAGCACTATCGCCACAAAAGAACTAGTAGAGGGCTTTGCCATCTGAATTAGGTCCTGGTCAAACTTTCTTTTCATGTCCTCCAGATTATCAATGGAGTCTAGGTGCTGTGACCATATCTCCCCATTATTATAATACAGAGTAAAGGACTTTTTCTTTATACCCAAGTTATTACGTTTCAATCCTATCATCCCCTAGTCACCTAATACAGTTAATAATATCCATCACAGACCAGCCAGGTCTTGCCATCCTCCATATCCGTAGTCAAGTAATATCGTCCATATTGTATGATATGTTCCTTTTTCAGTGCTTTATTAATCTTTCGTAAGCCACATCTGTCAGTGGCAATAGCAAGTTTCATAGAAATCCATAAGAATTCAACGACATTATGAAGACTGCAGGATAAAATGTTCCTCTTTATCCATTATATCGAATAATCCCTACTGATCCTCGAAATAACTACCATAGTGCATTCCATGCAAATACACACCCTTATAATAATAAGGGCTTAATGATCCACTTGGTGACCTACTTAGCATATAAATCCTCCTTTTCTATTCTTCTATTAATTCAGACAATGGCTTACCTTCTAGGATATGATGGCACCAGTCTATAGTCCTTTGCGTAATAAGAATACCAAAATACAAGGTAGACATCTTATAATAATGCTTTTGGATATTCTCGAACTCTTGTAACCCCTGAGCCAACGTCTTTAGTCTCTCTAGATATTCTATATTATTACGCTCATAATTCTTAAGCTGCTGTTCTCTGATTCCAGCAGGAAGCTGATTAAAGAAATAAATCTTAATCAGGTTAGGGTTGGCTCCCTCCATAATTTCCATTGGAGAACTAAGCCACTTAAGGAATTCTTCTTCTCCTTCCTCAGTAGCCAGATAGTAGATTTTCTTTCTTCCTCCCTGAGATTCCTCTCTAGTGGTGACAAATCCTTTCTTTACCAATCTGTTTAATGCCGGGTATAAGCTACCGAAGCTGGCCTTATAGAATATGCCAAAACGCTCTCCTATACATTTTTTAATATCATAGCCGGTTTGCTCATGATCTAGAATAATTCCTAAAATAAGCGATTCTAACATAGTACCCTCCTGTATAAAATAGTTAATATATGTATCTTATCGATATATCGTTTAGATATATTATAATGTCTATTTTGAAAATGTCAATACAATAATACCCAATCGATTAAAAAGACCTATAAAAGAGGTCATCCCTCTTTTTATAGGTCTCATTGCTTTTATTTACAAAGCTCATCTAAGGTTCCAAAAGAATAGCCCATTTCTTCCCATTTGCTGAGCAGTTCATCTAAAATTTGTCCGTTTGTCTTAGAGGTGCTGTGAAGTAACACGATAGCTCCTGGATGAATCCTTCCTAGCAGCTTCTTATATGCCTCCTCCTTCGTTGGCTGTTTATCCTGATACCAATCTACATAAGCCAGACTCCAAAAAATGGTCTTATAACCCATAGCTTTAGCCATTTTCAGGTTTTCAACACTATACTTTCCTTGTGGTGGACGATAGTATTTGACCATTTTTTTACCGGTAGTAGTCTCAAACAGATTCTCAAGTTTAGACAGTTCCTTTTGAAAAGCGTCCTGGCTACTGATAGCCGACATATCGGGATGACTATAGGTGTGATTTCCCACAATATGGCCTTCCTCCACCATTCTCTTCACTAATTCCGGGCTGGTCTTAATATAGTTACCAACTAAAAAGAAAGTCGCTTTGGCATTGTGTTTTTTTAGTGCATCTAGGATAGCTGCTGTATTACCATTTTCAAAGCCGGCATCAAAGGTTAGATAAATAACTTTTTTACTGGTGTCTCCAATATAATACGTATCGTATGGTTTTAACTGTTCTGGAGATGCATTGGCTGTTGGTGGCTGCCCTTCACCAGAAAACCCAAGGCCCCAGTTTTCACAGTTTTCCTTGATGGAGTCACTTATTGTTTCTATCTGATCAATTTGGCCACTGAAATTGGCCTTTCCATCAACACTGGCATTGCCACTGACGCTGATATTCTCACTGTCCACTCCATGAACTAGATAACCGAATCCTTGGCCTACTACATACGATCCAACAGCAATTACTGCTATTAGTAAAACTCCCTTTAGATTTACTTTCCTCATGAAAAGCCTCGCATACTATTATTACTAGTAATATATTAGGGTTTTTCCTCTGTCATACCATATATTGCAACTATCTTAACTAGCAGATCCACAATTTTTTCCATATCCTGTACAGGCACATACTCATATTTGCCGTGAAAATTAAAACCACCTGCACAAAGATTTGGGCATGGAAGTCCCATATAAGAAAGTCTTGCTCCATCTGTACCTCCTCGAATTGCCACAACCTTTGGTTTAATATCCAATTGCTCCATGGCTGCTTTGGCATTATGAACCAGGTGCATATGAGGCTCTACCATTTCCTTCATGTTATAGTAACTGTCCTTTATAATGGCAGTTACTGTACCTTCACCGTATTTCTCGTTTAGATACGTGACAATTTTCTCAAATCGTTCCTTCTTCGCCTCAAACTGCCCCTTATCATGATCACGGATGATATAACTCATTGTGGCCTCTTCCACGCCACCCTCCATATGATCTAGATGATAGAAGCCTTCATAACCTGTAGTATTGGCAGGATCTTCAAACTTAGGAAGCATATTATGAAATTCCATACCAATATGAAGTGCGTTTATCATTTTATTCTTGGCATAACCTGGATGAATGTTATTTCCTCTAATAATCAGCTTGGCTCCAGCTGCATTAAAGTTCTCGTATTCAATTTCTCCAAGCTGTCCACCATCAACAGTATACGCATAGTCAGCACCAAACCTCTTCACATCAAAGAAATCTACGCCTCGGCCAACCTCTTCATCTGGTGTAAAGCCAATTTTGATTTCTCCATGAGGAAGCTTAGGATGCTTTACCAGATATTCCACCATAGTCATAATCTCAGCTACGCCGGCCTTGTCATCTGCTCCCAGTAATGTGGTTCCGTCTGTGACTACCAAATCTTTCCCACGAAAACCTTCTAATTCTGAGAATTGCCTTGGAGATAACACCACATTTAACTCTTTATTGAGCACAATATCTCCACCCTGATAATTTTTTACTACCTGAGGCTTAATATCCTTACCAGATAAGGATGGAGCTGTATCCATATGTGCTATAAATCCAATAGCCGGAATTCCTTCTTTGGTTGCAGGAAGTGAGGCATAGATGTAGCAGTACTCCTCATCTAGGGAAGCTTCTACCCCCATTTCCTTTAATTCCTGCACCAGAATTCTAGCAAGATCAAACTGCTTTGTCGTACTTGGAAACTGCTCCACCTCATCCTCAGACTGGGTGTCAATAACAATATATTTTAAAAAACGTTCTAACACTGTACTCATAGTATCAATCTCCTTTATTCTAATGACATTTATTGTACATCATTTTTTTCAATAATCCTATTCTCTTTTATTCTTAACCATTTCAATTTATTTTATCGGTATAAGAATAAAACTTCCATAGAGGTATAACTTCCATGAAAACTATCTTTGAAATCTTTTTATTTTGATTTATAATAAATAACTAGTTGGACTTTTGACACTAGAAGTCTATAAGGAGGTAACTATGACCAAGAAAGAAGTATTGGAATTAAAAAAACGATTTACAAAAAATGGCTGTACCTTTACGAAAATGTGCGGTTGCTATGTTAATTCACAAAAAGAAATCGTGCTAACCTTTACTGACACTTTTTTAAATCTGGAAGAAGAGGAATTTAATAAATATCTTGACATTGCCAAAAAGACCTTATCCGGAACCATTGGCAACAATCTGTTGGAGCTTTCATTTCCTTTAGAAGAAGAGAAACCAGGGGGCAAACAACAATTCTTAATGGGGCTTAGAGAAAGCCAACTTAAAAATGATGCTCTCTTAGAAAGCTTCTATCATATGATTATTGATAGCTATGACTATGCTGGGAACTACTTAATCTTAGTGTATCACGATGCTTACGATGTTATGACTAAGACCTCTGACAACCGCAAATTGGACGAGTCAGAAGAGGTATTTGAATACTTACTTTGTTCCATCTGCCCAGTTTCCTTATCTAAACCAGGACTTGGCTATCTGCAGGACGAAAACCGCATTGGACCTCGCATCAGAGATTGGGTCGTTGGTGCACCGGATACCGGATTCATCTTCCCAGCTTTCACTGATCGAAGCACCGACATTCATTCTGTTATGGTGTATGGAAGGGATGCCAAGGAACCTCATATAGAACTTATGGAGGAAGGACTTGGATGTCCAAGCAGAAAAACTGCAACTCAGCAGAAAAATGAGTTTCATGCCATTATAAAGGAAGCCATTCCAGACAGAGATCTATGCACCAAGGTCATGATGGAGATTCAGGAAGGTTTGACCCTACTGGCTGATGAGCAGGCTACTCTAAAAGTGGATGAAGAAGAGCCGACGATTCTCACCAATCAAGCGGTACAAACCATTCTCACCGACAGTGGCCTAGATGAAGAGGTTTCTTCTAAGATTGAACAAGCCTACGAGGAAAGTTTTGGAGAGACACCTCCTGTGGTAGAGCATCTAATTGATACGAAGGTTCTTGCTGAAAGTGCTAAGATAAAACGAGAACTTGCCCTAGAGGAAAAAGTACAAAAATTGACAGAAAAGCTAGAGGAAAATGAACAAATTTCTGATTCTTCATCTCTCTTCGATGTAATTCTTCGTGTTACTCCTGAGAAGATTAACCAGATTTCTTCTCAGATTATTGATGGGAAGAAATGTATCGTGATTCCTATGGAAGAAAATGAACACGCTAAGGTAAATGGTCTAACGAATCTTATTTAAGGACAAATTAATCTTATACATGATAAAACAGGGAGGGATTACCCCTCCCTACTATATTATCTACAGTATGCTTCAATTGCCGCTGACATAAAGGCTGCGGTCCCTTCTCCGAACTGGTCGATGTTCTTCTTGAATCGTTCATCGGCAACATACATCATCCCAAGTCCGGCCAGAATTTCTTTGGTGCAAGTGTAAAAATGGTTGGTAATATAATCTTGCCATTCCTTCACTAGTTCCTGTGCCACTTCACTGTCAGGAGCCTGGTCCTTATTTGTAGCAAACTTCTGAAAGATTACTCCACTTTCTTTATTCAATATCTCCCATTTTTCTTTGCCATAGGATTTTGTCTTCTCCACACTTTCTTTATAAGCATCGGTATTACCCCAGCGTTCTTTTGCTTCCGCTGCATACTCTTTCATTGACTTCTCTATTTCTGACGTATCAAATTCTTTGAAACTCATGGTTTTCTCTCCTTTCATGGTATGTTCTACTAATTCTATCAAGTTATCAAGACGATTCCTCTTCTTCGTAAGCAGTTCCTTATGCTTGATCAGAGCCTCTTTCTTATCGTAGTTTGGATTCATCATAATCTCCTTGATCTCACTGAGAGGAAAATCTAATTCCCTGAAAAATAAAATCTGCTGCAAGGTCTCCAAGGCTTCCTCATCATATACCCGATAGCCAGCCTCAGTCACATTATTAGGTTTCAGTAGACCAATTTCATCATAATAATGCAGGGTTCTTACGGTAACCCCAGTGATCTTAGCTACTTCATTTATTTTCATTTAGTGTCTCCTCCTTTTCAAACTTCTCTGCTAGCAATAATAAAATTACACTATGACGTAACGTAAGAGTCAAGAGATTATTGCAAATTTATCTTTATATTTTATAATAGAAGTAATAAACGATTATTGTTGGAGAAAGTGAGTTATTGAAATGGAAAAATGCGGCTGGTGTAAAAGCAATCCTTTAATGGAGCAATATCATGATGAAGAATGGGGACTACCTCTTCATAATGATACAAAGCAGTTTGAATTTCTCATGATGGAAGTCATGCAATGTGGCCTGAATTGGAATATGATGCTTGCTAAAAGGGAGATATTTAGACGGTGCTTTAGCAATTTTGATGTAAACCTTGTGGCTAGATATGGGGAAGAGGATATTAATAGAATTCTAGCCACGGAAGGTATGATTAAATCCAGAAGAAAAATAGAAGCTATTATACATAATGCAAACTGTTTTCTAAAAATCGTTGAGGAGTGTGGCAGTTTTGATTCCTATCTTTGGTCCTTTACAGCTAACCAAACCATAATATATAAAGATCACCAAAGAGGCCATATGGTAACTCGGAACGCCCTTTCAGATTCAGTCAGCGCAGACCTGAAAAAGAGAGGATTTAAATACCTAGGCTCTATTACGGTGTACTCCCATCTTCAAGCCTGTGGTATGATTAATGACCATGACCCCTCTTGTTTTTCTTATAAAAAAATCATTCATATGAGTAAAATAAAATATGCCACGGATACTTTACTTTTTCACCAGTAGAGGTATAATATTCCATAGGGAGTCATAGCTCAGCTGGGATGAGCGTTCGCCTCACACGCGAGAGGTCATGGGTTCGATCCCCATTGGCTCCATTAATTATGAAGTATTGAAATTCCACTTTTAAAAAAGGGACGTGACTTAAAAGCCACGTCCCTTTCTAGCGTACTATTTTTCTTCGGTAGAAGCAATTTGAAGTTCTTCTTCCCCTAAAGTATCCATCCAATACTTACTATAGGAGGCTTTATCAAATTTAAATAATTTACTATTTATCATAATCAATATCCTGTCGTTAATTTTATCTATGTACTCTTGGATTCTTTCTTCAGGCAGGTGAGAGTACAGTTTATGCTTAATGTTTTCTTCAAGAATCCAATCTTCAAATATACTAATATTGGTATACAGTTCATTGTACCAATATATAATGACATATAGCTTGCTATCAGATAATAGTCTATCCAATATAAGACGATACCATCTTTTATCTGTCTCGCTTAATGACAATCCATATAAGCAAATAATATTACTTTCATTAATTATCTTATCACATTTCACATTCTTGCTTCGATCGATACTATCATTGCTCATTGGTTTTATAACCATTTTATAAAGTAAATCTTGTCTATCAAAAACCACATCTGATAGCTGATCAAAATCATTCACACCAAGTAGTATTTGATTACTATGCAATTTACCATGTATGTAAACTACCGAATTCAGCTTATTGTTATATTGACCATCCTGTTCCAAGCTTTTTCGTTCTCTCATTTTCTTAATAATTCTTTCTATGGTATCGGTATAATTAAATGTTATAAAATTATAATTATGCTCTTCCTCCTCTGAGAATTTGACAATAGTTGATATATCATTTCTTGCATTCTTGACCTTAAATTCCTTAAAAAAGTACTTAAAGGTTTCCAATGCCATCAAATCAAAATCATCATCCTCTACCATATCAAATTTACTATTCTCTTTTATTAGATACGTTTTCAAGTCTTGTATCAGATGTGCAAAATCATCGAGGAATTTATACTTACTAGCATTATCTTTTATATCACTTACATATTTTCCAATTCCCAGTTCTAAGTCACGCCATAAAGAATATGGAGATATCATCTGCTCCATCACACTATTCTTTAACTCCGTGGATAAGGAACCAAAAAACTTCTTCACATTTTTTATTGGCACCATTTTATACGTTGATTTTTTAAAAATATCCTCAGATACTTCAACGAAATACTCACTTAATTTGGGGGAAATGTCATTTTCAAATGTAAAATATACAATCTCTTTATAAATATCATTATCAGCGATTTTATCTAGTGTTAACGATTTGTAGAAATTACTGTACCCTGTTTTCAAATTAAGATTTAAGTCAAAACCATTACCAAATAAATACGTGATATTCATAATATACCCCCTCATGCATACAAATAATATGTAGTTAATAGAAATGCGAGACTATATACTCCGATATACTTATATGGTAACATATTCCAATATTTTACACAATGTAAATTATCATAACAATGTCAATATTGCATAATAATAATTTGACCATTTTTTCTATAATATGGTACTATTTAGGTGATATCAATGGCTTCTATGAATAGAGTTCCTATATTCAAGATAATATTTCTCATATTCATGTTATACTATAGATTATTACATAAAGGAGGACCTTATGAAAATTGACCGTCTAATTGGTATTCTTACCATTCTACTTCAAAACGAAAAAACTACAGCTCCGGAACTCGCAAAACGATTTGAAGTATCCAGAAGAACGATTAATCGTGATATCGAAGACATCTGTATGGCCGGGATTCCAATTATAACTACACAGGGCATAAATGGTGGTATCTCCATTATGGATAATTTCAAGATTGATAAGACACTCTTTTCCTACGAAGAATTACAATCCATTCTAACTGGCCTTTTATCTCTTGACAGCGTTTCACAAAATAAAAAATATAAACAGCTCATTGATAAATTTACTACCAATAAAGATTCACTCCTATTTAAAAATAACATATTAATTAACCTATCCTCCCACTATAAAGGAGCCCTTGCCCCAAAAATAGAACTGTTACAATTGAGTATCAATCATAATAAAAAAGTAACCTTCCACTATCATAGTAAAAACGGTAACCATTCTGTTCTTGCTGATCCCTATCTGATTATTTTTCAGTGGTCTAGCTGGTATATGCTTGGTATAGATAATGCTACTGATCAGTTTAAGCTGTATAAGTTAAATCGTATCTCAAGTATGGAATCTACAAACGAAGATTTTAATCCTAAAGAGATTCCACCAGACAAGCTTGATTTTGGTACCTATTTCACTGATGAAATAAAGACCGTTATTCTGTTTGATAAAAGTGAAGAATACCGCCTGATAGAGGACTATGGAGTGGGAAGTTTTGAAGAGACCATTGATGGAAAACTTTTGTTTTCCTTTCCCTTTACCAATGAGGATTATCTCCTCTCCTGGGTACTAAGCTTTGGAGATAAAGCAGAATTGATAGAACCCATAGAGCTACGTTCCCTTCTTAAGAAACGATTAACTAGTACCTTACAAAAGTATTGATAAACACGACATATAGGCGTCATGTTTACTATGCTATGATATATAAAAAAAGGAAGGTACATAACATGATAGAATCCAGATGTGGTATTATTTGCAGTGAATGTAAGTATAAGGAGGAAATGAACTGCCCAGGCTGTAATAAAATCGACAAGCCATTCTGGGCAGATAGCTGTCTAATTAAGAACTGCTGTGAAAATAACGGCAAGGAACATTGTGGGGAATGTGACAATTTTCCGTGCGCAGAGCTTCATAGATTCTCTTATGATGAAAAAGAAGGGAATAATGGCGAAAGTATCGAACAATGTAAAAGATGGTGTAAAGAATAATGGCAACTTCTGTAGAGTATATTGAATATGTGTGTGATCAAATCAAGGAGTTAGGATTCATCCGTTATAAAAAAATGTTTGGAGAATACATGGTGTATGTCAATGACAAGCCAATCCTTCTGGTATGCAATAGCACTGTATTTATTAAAAAATTAGAAGAGATCAAGTTACTTATGCAATATGCCGAGACTGGACATCCCAGTGAAGGTGCAAAAGAGTACTACATCTTAGACATCGATAATAGTGAATTGGTCAAATCTGTCATCTCAATTCTAGAGCCTATTACTCCGATACCGCATAGAAAGTCTAAGAAAAAGTAATAATACCTTACAGGGTGGATAGAAAGGAACATTATGAATGACAACAAAGCGAACTGTCCCTGTAAAAGAACGAACTGTATAAGACATGGGGATTGTAAGGCTTGCAAAGAGCACCATCACTGTTGGCCCAAAATTCCTCTTACAACCTGTGAGCGTATACAAAAAAGAAATGAAATAATAGAGTTAAGAAAACCTTTGGCAGATACTCTTAAAGCACATCGTAAAGAATGTAAAATGACACAAAAATCTGTAGCGGAATCACTTGGAGTAAGCTCACAAACTATTTCCAAATGGGAAAACGGAAAAATGGATTTAAGTGCTTCAGATTTACAGAGACTGTCTAAATTATATGGAATATCTGCAGAAGAATTATTAAATACGTCTAGTTAACCAATGTATTTTTATACACAACACCTCACCTCGTTCAGCACCATAGCGACATTATCCTTATCACTGTAGGTGAATATCGGCTTCCTCTCCTGGGAAGCCTTTTTTCAATTTAATCGCGGAAAGCATGCTTGACATTTTATAGCAGTCGTGTTAGATTTATGTAAAGCCAACTTTACATAAGGAGATAATATGAAGAATAATCTAGAGGCTCTACGAAAAGAGCGTGGTATCAAACAGGAAGAGCTTGCTACTGCACTGGAGGTATCCAGACAGACTATCGGTTCCCTAGAAAATGGAAGATATAACCCTTCCATTCTATTGGCATTTAAGATAGCAAAGTTCTTCGGCTTAAGTATTGAAGAAATCTTTATCTATGAGGAGGAAACAAAATGAAGAATAGTGTGTATTTACTACTAACTGTTTTTGGATTGGTCCTTGCCATAATAGGGCTTGTTTTATCAAAAACGAATACTGATGGCATTATGATTGCACTTCCTTATGTTTGTATCGGCGTAGGATGTGGGGCTTTTGGGCACGGCATGGGACAGCTTATTAGTAACAGAGCTCTCAAAAATTCTCCTAAACTAAAAAAACAAATGGAGATTGACAAGAATGATGAACGAAATATCATGATTGCAAACTATGCCAAAGGAAAGGCATATGATGCTATGATTTTCATCTTTGGATCTCTTCTGGTCTCCTTTAGCCTAATGAATCTTGAGATGTATGCCATATTACTGCTTGTATTTGCATATCTTTTGGTGGTAGGTATCTCTATCTACTACCGAATCAAGTATGAGAAAGAGATGTGACGCCTGCCTTGTTCCATATTCATTTGGTATTCTCGTTATTAGTTCCACTTACTATGATACTGCTAGGGAAAAGATGGAGTAAGAAACCGCCAAAAGATATTAGGGGGTGCTCTGGATATCGAACTTCTATGTCAACACTCAATAAAGATACCTGGACATATGCTCATAAATATTGGGGTGGTATGTGTTTTATCTTAGGAATCCTTTTAGCTTTATTGACTGTAATCGCTTTTATATATTATAAGGGTCATTCTGATCTTAATGTTATCACAAACAACTTGACTTTCTCCCAACTGGCTGTCTTCATACTAACTATTATTCCAACTGAAATAAGACTACATAAGATTTTTGATAAACACGGGCACAGAAAATAATGAATACATACTGCAACCTAAAGTTGCGCGATAGTTGGTGGAGGTAACCGAGAAAAAGTGATAAGTTTTACTTATCAAAAAAGGAGGACGTATAAGATGACATCATTTTTTTATTTACCACTATTACTCTTACCGATATTTATAATAACCGTATTTATTATCATCGCAGTTTTACTTATCAAAGCATTAAGAAAATATTTAAAAACGGGAGTAATACGAAAAGAAAAAGTAATTATGAAAAAATCACTTGGAGAGGCACTAAAAGCTCATCGAAGTGATTGCAAAATGACACAGGAGTTTGTAGCAGAAACACTTGGAGTAAGTAGGCAGGCTGTTTCTAAATGGGAAAATGGAACCTCGGATCCAAGTACCTCTAATTTACTTGAATTGGCGAAACTTTATGGAGTACCCGCTGTTGATTTATTAAATGAAGTTCAGGTATAAGACAGTTCCCTTCCCAGGATTTTGTAATATCGATTTTTTTATAGTAGGTATCAAATACTTTTATAAAATTGGTAAAAGAAGGCCTATGATTGACACTTGGAAGATGTCCTTTCTCTCCCTAAGTGCAATCATAGGCCTTACGTCTACCTATCTTCCCATCATCCGGGCAATGTGAACAGTCAGATATGCCACTTCCTCGTTAGTGATGGCCACCTCATATTCTTTTAGCATGTAGGTACGAACTTTCTCTGCATAATGAAGAGCTTCAGGATAAACACTCTCCATCTGCTGATACATAAAATCATTTTCTGAGACTAACATTTTGTTGCTTAATACACGCTCCACTAAAAACTTCACATGTGTCTTGAATCTGGTAAAGTTCATGTCATCCTCGGGCAATTCTGTCCGAAGGGAATATATAACAACCGATATGACATTGCCAATCATTTTTGCAGCTTCCATGGTGTTGGTATGGGAATCTGGATCTTTCTGACCATTGACAATATGAAAAGCTATATTGGCTGCCTCTTCCACTGGAAGATCTATACCCAGTCTGTCATTTAACAGCTCTAAGGCATAAGCGCCTACCTGAAATTCCTTTGGATAGAAATTCTTAATTTCCCATATAATGCGATTGCGGGAAACCAGATGCTCCTCATACCTTTTTACGGCAAAATGATAATGATCTGTAAGAGCCACATATACGTGCTCATTTAGGGTGATTCCCATACTTTTTGCATACTCCACAGTCTCCTTGGCAAGCTCGAGATATATGGCAGGAATAGAGTCTAAAAGCTCTATTAACTGCTTCGCCTCTATATTGGAAACCGGAAGGAAGAATCGGCTATCTTCTCCTAAGGTTACTTCCTCTCCTGCCTTTCGTCCGTAACCTATTCCTTTCGCCATGACAATAGAATCCTTCTCTCCTTCTCCATCTATTAATACTATACTAGAATTAAGGACTTTCTTAATAATCGGCAAAGCTATAATCCTCCTGGTTCGTTAAGCAAGACTTTCTCCGTTACTTGCAATGACCTGTTTGTACCAGTAGAAACTGTCTTTCTTACTTCTTTTTAATGTACCATTGCCCAAATCATCCTGGTCTACATAAATAAAACCATAACGCTTGCTCATTTGGCTTGTAGATGCACTAATTAAGTCAATGGGAGCCCAACTTGTATAACCCATTAGTTCCACGCCGGCATCAATTGCTTTTTCCATTTCTATAAAATGACTTCTAAAATAATCGATTCGATAAGGATCATGGATAGAGCCATCCTCTTCCACTACATCTTTAGAACCAATTCCATTTTCCACGATAAATAATGGTTTCTTATAACGGTCGTATAACTCGATCAAAGAGATTCTTAAGCCTACAGGGTCAACCTGCCAGCCCCATTCACTACTTGGAAGGTATGGATTCTTAACACCAAGCACAGTATTACCAGGGGTACGTTCTGCATTAGGATCTACAGACTCTGTCATACTCATATAATAGCTAAAGGAAACAAAATCTACTGTTCCTTCTTTTAATACCTGAAGGTCTCCCTCTTCCATCTCAATGGTAATTCCCTTCTTTTCAAAGATACGTAAAGTCATTCTTGGATATTCACCAAATACCATAACATCGGAATAGAACATATTGTCTAGGTTCTTCTGTTGAGTAGCAGCTACATCTTCTGGAGCACAGGTTCTAGGGTAGGTCATAAGTTTCGTTAACATACAACCCATTTTGCTGCCTGGAATCATTTCATGCATCAACTTGGTAGCCTTGGCTGCTGCCACTAACTGATGATGAAGGGCCTGGTAACAGCACTGTTCTACTTTACCATCACACTTATCCTCTACAATTCCTGCTGTAATAAATGGATGACGAATAATGCTGTCAACTTCATTGAAGGAGAGCCACAGTTTTACATATTCACCGAAGTTCTCAAAGCATGCCTTGCAGTATCTTACAAACATATCAATAACACTGCGTTCTACCCAACCATTGTACTTATTGGTAAGAGCCAGTGGCATCTCATAATGTGACAATGTAACTAATGGTTCAATGTTAAGGCGACGCATTTCTGCAAATAATTCACGGTAGAATGCAATTCCTTCCTGATTTGGTTCCATTTCCTCTCCAGTAGGATAAAGTCTGGTCCAGGCAATGGAAACTCTTAGTGTTTTAAATCCCATTTCTGCAAATAATGCAAGATCTTCTTTGTAATGATGATAGAAATCAATGCCTCTACGCTTTGGATAATAGGTGTCGTCAGTGTCTGCCATTGCTTCTTTAATGTGTTCTGAAGTAATGCCTACATGCTTCTTGTAATCTTTTACGTCTACATTTGGCTTATAGGTTACAACATCGTCAACCGACCAACCTTTTCCTCCAATATTCCATGCACCTTCTACCTGGTTGGCGGCTAAAGCGCCGCCCCATAAAAATCCTTCTGGAAAACTCATAGTAACCCTCCTGCTGTCTTGTCTATTGTAATGCAATAATTGGTGTACCTTTTTGTACATTTACAACATTTACATATTCTTTTCTTAAATCTGCTCCATTTGCTAAGATTACTGGGGTGGTCATATCGTAACCAGCTTCTTTTATCGCTTCTAAGTCAAATTTTAATAATAATTGACCAGCTTCTACACGATCCCCTTCCTTAACTTGTGGGTCATAGTGCTTACCTTCTAATTCCACTGTATTAATTCCAACATGAATTAGAATTTCTGCTCCATTATCACCTCTTAGCGTAATGGCATGTTTTGTGTGGAAAATAGTCTCTACCACACCAGAAACTGGAGCATATACTTCTCCGATTTCAGGAATTACAGCAATTCCTTCTCCAAGAACACCTGTTCTAAATACTTCATCTTTCACTTCTTCTAAAGGAATTAACTGACCTTTTAATGGGCTTACAATTGTATTATGGTCAACATCAAAACTTTCTATTTTTGTTTCTTCTACTGTTTCATTTTTATATAAGAAAATTGCGGCAACAAATGCTACTAAGAAGGAAACCGCAAACCCTACTGCTGCAAGAACCATGTTATTTTTATTAGATGGATCTACGAACATCGACATGCTGGCAAGACCAGGTCCAACTACTGCAAAACCTTTAACTGCAGCGATACCGATAAAAGCTCCACCGATTCCAGCACCGGCAATAACACTGGACAGCACACGCTTATTGGTAATAGTTAAACCGTATAATGCAGGTTCTGTGATACCGAATAATGCAGAGATTCCTGCTGAAAATGCTGTTGCTCTCACTTTTTCATCCTTTGCACGGATGGCAGAACCAAAGCATGCACCACTTTCTGCAATGTTATGAGCTAAAGAAGCTGGAAGGTATAGAAGATCAAAACCTACATTACCAACCTGTGCTACCACATAAGGGATAAAAGCTTTGTGCATTCCGACAGAGATTAAGAAAGGAAGGCACATTGCAAGTAACATAATGGCAATCCATCCAAACTGGTTGTACATAGCTACAACAGCGCTAGTAAAGTAAGTTCCTAAATTGTATCCTAAAGGTCCTAAGAATAATAAAGTTACAGGAACAGTAACTAACAAACTCATCATTGGAACAAAGAAAATTCGAATTGGCTTCGGACTAATCTTTGTAAAGGCTTTTTCCATTAAAGCTAGGAATAGTACGCAAAGTAAAGCTGGGAAAATTTGATTGTTATAGGCAATACTCTTAATGGTCATACCAAATAATTGTACGCCACCTTCTGTACCAATCAAAGCTGACATGTTAGGTAACAATAAGGTGCCTACTGCTCCAAGAGCAACCATTTTGTTGGTACCAAGTTTAGTTGCTACAGATACAGCAATCATCATAGGTAAGAAATAGAGAACTCCATCTGCAATATAAGCTAATACTTGATAAGTGGTACCTGCACTATCCATAACACCTGCCATAGATAATACCAAGAGTAAGCTCTTTAAAATACCAGATCCCGCCATGGCTGGAACCAATGGTTGGAATACAGAGATAATAAAGTCCATTATGGTTGCTCCAAGCTTTTGCTTACCTTTTTTAGCCTTTTGTGCATCACTTTCTGAATGGTTGAAATCACCAAGTTTGCGAACTTCTTTAAATACTTCTACTACTTCATTTCCGATAATAACCTGGCACTGAGCGCTCATTACAACACCCATAACGCCATCTATTTTCTTTAAAGCCTCTACTTCCACTTTTTTATCATCTACTAAAGTAAAACGTAATCTTGTGGAACAATGTTCTATGTGTGCCACGTTGTCTGCTCCACCAATTTTTTCAAGTATGGAGGCTGCTGTCTTCTTATAATCCATCTCTTTCATCCTTTTTCTCTAGATATAGTTGTGTATGTCTTTCTCTGGCCAGAGAATTTGTGGTAGATTCATTAACTGGCTCATAAAAGTAAAGCGGACATTTTATTAAACAAAAAAAGGACCGACCAAAAAACGAACGCATTCACCATGCCTTCTTTGTTTTTTGTTCGATCCTGCCTGCATTACCAGTAACATGTCTACCAATGAGTTTATTATACACATTCCGACACGTTATGACAATTATTAATTTTACACAATTTTAAATTAACTTTTTTAGTATACATTAGTCATATTATTTAATCTTAATTGACTTTATCTTACTCCAATCTCCATAAACCTTGCTCTTAGTAGAATCATATTGGTATGCCCGCACCCGAAAATAGTACCTTTTCCACTTTTTTAAATCTGAAAGTGTCTTTTTAGTACTAGCTACTGTGTATTTTTTTACGCCTTTCGTAAACTTGCTATTAGTAGCAACTATAATCTCATAACTTTTTGCCTTACTTACTTTTTTATATGTTATGTACGCCTTACGTGACTTACTACTAAGGGATGTTATGCTTGTTTTCTTTACAGATACTCTGGTCCAGTGCGCATATAACGTAGTATTTTTACTAAATTTACTTATAGTTGAAGCAGTGACCTTTGTACCTCCAACTTTATTCGTATACCATCCGACAAAGATATATTTACTTCTAATAACAGTAGGAAGGGTCCCGAATTTAGAGCCATAGGTCAAAATAGTTGATTTCTTAGATAATTTTTTTCCACCATTGGCGCTAAATAATACTGTAGCCTTTATCTTTTCCCAATGTGCGTACACTGTCTGAGACTTAGCCGTATTAACCTTTGTATTGGCTGTAACCTTAATACCACCAGTCAGGCTGGTATACCAACCGAGGAATCTATAACCTATCCTAGTTGGAGCTGGTAAGGCTCCATAACATTTGCCATAGATGATAGGTATGGACTTTTTACTTACCGTACCTCCGTTAGTTTGAAAGAATAATGTCGACTGTATCCCTCTTACTACTACATGGTTCTCCACGTAGATACTATCAGAATCTGCCGTAGCTGTAGCTACGGTATTTGGTTTTGTAAGACTATAGAGTTGGTATCCATAAGGAATCAACTTACTCTTATAATTATCTAACGTATACTTATTAAATTCAACAGCTCTACAAAGATAGATTCCTGCAGCTTTACCATGGAACTCTCCACCTGTGATCTGAATATCATCCTTTATATCCTTACCACTTATGATGGTAATTCCTCTTGCATTATCATAATCATTATTACTGCAGTCAAAAATTCCACCATTAATTCTAGCCTTTACCCCAGCGCCAATGACACTATTGGTAACACCTATGAACTTCCCGTTATTGATAGTCAATTCGATTGGTCCATAATAAGAAACATATGACTGAAATGGGAATCTTGCATGAATCTCTCCTCCGTTAATAATTACGTTTCCCCAAGCTATATATATACCGGTTTCATTGATGCCAGGATTCTTATTTTCCTTTATGATACCACTGTCCATAACAAAGGTTCCACCATAAACCGTTATCATTCCACAGTCATCATTACCTGAAGAATAAGAACCACCCCCTACAGAATCCTTTAAACGAAGCTTTGCCCCATAATATACAACTAGAGAGGTATACTCCTCTGAATCTGGATAATTTACAGCGTGGCCTGCTAGGTCTAAGGTTATGTTTGTGTTATTAGGGGCTGAACTGTATTCAATCATGTGTATGCAATATTTCATCTCATAATCTGCCGTCATGGTAATGGTTCCGGTCTTGTTACTCAATGCTTCAAATGCTTCCTCTAGGGATGTGTATGTGGTATTGCCAATCTTACAAACCGTTGTCTCAGCCTTAGACTTCAAGCATGGTAGTAAAATCAAAGCTAATACGGTAAACGATAAAAGAAACCCCCACTTAATTATTTTTTTTTGTTGCATAATGCTTTCTTTCTCCTTTCTTTTATATTCAACTGCCTTACGTTTACTATCCCGTAAGTGATAGAAAGGTTGTATGAAAGATTTTTTACTTCTCTGGTTTTAATTCAATGATTACATATTCTGAATGCTTTGCCGTTCTAAATGAATTCCCCCAACCTGCAATTCCTGAGGAAACAATAGAGATAAAATTACCATTTTCTAAAAGACCATAGTTCTGCTCATTGGCCCCTAACCACTCACCAATTATACCGGCAGGCCATAACTGCCCTGCATGGGTATGTCCGGAAAGTTGTAGATCAATGCCTAGTTCTGCATTTTCTTTTAGCTCTTTGGGTTGGTGATCTAATACAAGAAGAAAATCACTGGTGTCCACCTGTTTCAGAAGTGATTTCATCTCTATTCTTGTATCATCATTACCATAGCCACGATCCGCACGTCCAATCATTGTAATCTCCCCATTTACAGTAGATGAGTTGTCATTTAGCACCTTAATATTATTTGCCACCAATGTTTCATTAAGATCTCCTGTGGTAAACTTTGGGGTAGCAGAATATCTGGCACTGTCGTGATTGCCATAGACATAGAATATACCAAATTTATTCTTAATCTTACTTAATATACCAATGGCATCCTGCATCTCCTCACGTCTAGTACGCTCATCTACAATATCTCCACACAATACTACAAAATCCGGGTTTTTACTATTGATTTCTTCACAGTAAGAAGCAAGTGTCTCAGCATCCATGGTGGTAGGGAAATGTAAATCACTAATCATTGCAATGGTATACCCCTCTGCACGTATGGATTTTTTTGTATACACCTGATAATCTGTCTCTCTTACGTTTCTCATGTTAAAATAACCAAAGCAAAGGATTATTGTAGTGATTAAAATGGGTATCAAACCACTCTTATATAGCTTATTAAGACAGGATTCCTCATTAAAAGGCTTATATATCTTCTTAATTATGAAATGAATGCCATCGCTAATCCATGCAATTACCAACACGTGTGCCAGTAATACCAGTCCATACCCCATAAAACGCGTTGCAGCTATCAACAGCGCAACACATATAAGTGCTACTATAATTCTTACTACCTTGCTCTTGCGACTTAGTTTTGTCAGATCTACCATGCGAAGTATATACCGATATAGATAAACTCCCAGTAATAGAAGTATAATATATACTATGGCAATCATTACAGGACTTCTCAAATTTGTTCCTCCAACTTATCATGCTTTTTTCTATAGTATCTTTTCAGACGAATAAAAGCCATCTGTATCCAAATTAATATATCCAATTTATTCTAACATTTAAGCCACAGAAAGTCTACTTCTTGATACCGACACAATAGTAATCTTGTAGTAACTATTGCGCTTCGTACTATTTGTTTTAAAAAGTATTATCATAATGAAATATCTAGATATTATAAATTATTGCAATAGTTCGGGTTTCTCTACAGCATAATCACTCCAGTTTGAGATAGTGGATGCCTTTGAAAGTTCCACACTTGTACGATATGCTTTTACAGTAACAGTAAACATGCTATTACCTTCCTGGTATACAGTTCCATCCATTCCAATAATTTTCACTGCATTACCCTCTATATCTACTATAGTGCCCTGGTTATTCAGATTAGTCAGGGTACTGTCTCCTGTCACCACCCATTTAGAATCTTTGCTAACGTATACATTACAATAACCATTGCCACCATTGCCGGCATAAGATTCATCATTCTTTACTGCACCAGTAAGGGTGCTATCTTCTGTCATATAAAAATTCAGTCCTGAAATACTATCCCAGATAACATCGCCCTTCATTTCTTGACTGATTCCAGTAAATAAACACTGTGAACCATTACTCCCTGGAGTTCCCCATCCACGTTTATTATTGTTACCTGTACACTGCAAGAAGAATTCACTATCTTTCGCTTGTGTGATTTTAACATCCTTTAAGGTCATAGTACACTCTGTATTCGTGGTATAGAAAAGCCCACCATTTTTACTAGTCAGACTACCACCATTCATCTCAAATGTACTATTGCCAACCTCAGAATCTCCGGACATGCTCTGATATAAGATAACTGACCACGTAGTGTCATTCTGGTTATTATCACTCATTGTACTTGTGAGATGACTATCAAATAAACGAAGAGTATTTAACCCCTCAATGCAGATTCCTTCTGAGCCATTGGCTACCAAATTGGAATTATTTACAGAAATATCTGCCGTACAGTATATTGTTGGAGAACCCACTCCATTGGAAATATAGGTTCCACCGTCCACTACCATCGTTCCACCGCCACGGTCACTTCGAATAGTCGCTGAAGACTCTCCATCCGTAGAAGATGTAAGATTCCATGCATAAAGGGTTCCCCCACCAGCAGCATGAATCCCACCAGAAGTATTTTGCTTAGTAGTGATACTAGTATCTGCAGCATATACAACACCTTTACCATACGCAAAGAGACCAGCTCCGCCTGCAGAATCTGTAGAAATAGTACCACCTTTTACATAGGAAGTTCCTTCTGTGGTTAACAATGCAGCCCCTACACCGTAAAAGCTGGAAGCATCTCCTCCTGTACTATCCGACGAAGTTCTAGTTATGGTTGTATCGTGAAAGGTTACAGTTGCACCCTCATCTACTAAGGCCACATTTTCATCTGCTCCATTAGAGGTTAGGGTGTCTCCCTCTATGGTTGTATCTGAGTTATAGGTATTTACGGCTGTGTAGTTATTCACACCACTAGGTGCAGAACCTTCCGGCTGCCGATCATTGCTACCACCGAAGGATTGCACATTAAGCACAGTAAGCTTAGTGATTGCTCCATCTTTGTCTAGCTCAATCGCTATAATTGAATCTTTGATAATGTCATTAAGACCACCCTGCTTTGTCGTCCCACCAGAAGAGTCCTGTTTACCAGGAGTTTCATCAGATCTGATACCTTCCTCTACAAAAATAGCAGATTCATCCGATATGGTGAATTCAGCTTCTGTATCTCCACTAATAAAGGTTTGATCCTGTCCCATTCCATCAGAAGGAGTGTCTGGCTTCTCTGGCACTGGGCCACCACCGCCGCCTCTTTTTTGCAGTACTCCAAGAGTTATTAAAACCTTCTTTCCATCTACACTGGTCACTTTTCCGGTAACGGTTGTAGAGGATAATCCAATGATATTTTTACTTCCTCCACTGCTACATCCAGTCAAAACCAGACACCCTGTTAAAATCCCGACTAACATTTGTTTCATTTGTAATTTCATCTAAACACCTATCTTTCCTAATATGACTTACTAAGAAATTATTCTTCCTTCGTTATTAGCTTAACAGTGATTTGTTAAAATAATATATTCATAATATGAAGAAACGGTGAAATACAACTTATTCTAGTGTTCTATCTTTTCCCTACATTCTCTCTTACGCCATACCGTCATGTATAGCAGCTATGATATCTTCCTTCCTTGCTGATACGGAACCCTGAACCATGGCCGCACTTCCGCCTCCTCTAGCATCTAAAACCTCTTTTAGTATTGCCATTACCTGACGAATATCCTTCTCCTTACTGGCAAGGATAAACTTATAGCCCTCCCTATCCAATCCAGAAAAGATACCACAAACACCAGTATGTTCAGATACCAGTCTATTTACTCCATTACGCATAGTAAGGGTATCCAGGTTATTCTCAAATAAAAGCACATCTTCTTTTGATTTTGGAATCTGGCTAATCTTGGTTTCCAAAAAAGCCTGCTTAGTTGCATATAATTCCTGCTTTAAAGATTGAGTTTCCTCCTTGATTCGATTAACAGCTCCTACTAGATTTTCCTGATTACTAGATAGGGCAACGGATAACTCTGCAATTACCTTAACCTTCTCCCTGTAGTCCTCTAAAGCTCGGTATCCACATAGAATGCTGATGCGAACACCACCTTTATAATTTTGTAGACTCATGATTTTTAAGAGGCCTATCTCTCTTGTATAGTGAACATGGGGAGCGCAGCATGCACATACATCTACTCCAGGTATCGTAACAATTCGCACTTGACCTTCTATCTCTATCTTACTTCTATACTCCAAGGTAGCCAATTCTTTTTTCAATGGAAAGGTGACCTCTATCGGAAGATTCCTAATAATGACCTCATTGGCTTTCCTCTCGATCTCAGCTGCCTGGATAGGGGTTAATACACCATTAAAATCCATGGTTACAATCTGATTGCTAAGATGAAAACCAACGTTATCATATCCATATTGCTGATGCACTAGTCCGGAAAAAATATGTTCTCCAGAATGCTGCTGCATATTATTAAACCGATGCTCCCATGCAATTACTCCATGTACCTTACTACCCACTACAAGTGGTTCTTTTAAGGTATGGATAATTATATTATCCTTTATCTGTACATCTATTACTTCTTTGTTGTCTATATATCCTTGGTCGGGACTTTGCCCTCCTTCCTCTGGGAAAAAGAGAGTCTGATCTAGAACCACCTGATACTTAGTGTAATCCTTTTTCTTCACAGAAGTACATTGCTCAACTACTGCATGGAATTCTATTTGATAAGCATCCTGATCATACAGCTTCTTTGTCATCTTTTACTATCTCCTTTGTTTTCTTCTATGTCTCATTAATTAAAGTTATTGTAGCTTAAACTGGGACAAACTGCAATGACACCTTTAATGCTTTCTAATATACTATAACAGGTGTATATAATTCTATGTTCTCATATAAGCTTTTGGCTACATTTGGTGGAAGGTTCACACAACCATGGGAACCTGCATAACGGTAACGATTTCCGCCAAAATAAGGTTGCCATGGAGCATCATGAAGTCCAATGCCACCATTAAACCTCATCCAATATGATACAAATGCTGCATATTTACTTCCATCATCATTAAAACCTCTAAGGGTTCGGTTCCTTTGTTTCTGACTGACATAATATAGTCCTTTAGGTGTATCATGACCACCTTTTATAATGCCCGTTACAACATCACTTTCTAGTATAAGCTTACCAGTTTTATAAAAAAATAAATGTTGTTTCTCCTTGCAAATCTCTACATAAGTATTGCCAAAGGATTTATACTTTGGGTTAGGCGAATCACTAGCAGGGATCGGCTCTCTCTCCATCTGTTTTCCGGCTTTGATACATTCCATAATTTCCTTTAACTCTTGTTCTTCATTCAAAACCCAACCATAGTTTACGTTCTTTAAGACCACTTCCTTTTTATAGCTACTTAGAAATCTTAACGTACCTTTGGAATTATTGTAGGTATTTGCCAGATAGGTCACAAATGCTGCTATCTTTTCTTGATTAATACTGACCTGATGATTGGCATCCACTATAATTGCAGGTCCTATCAGTTCCTTATCTAACACCTCTGTTTTATTTCCAAACTTATAGATTAGTTTGGTCATCATATAGCCATTGATAACTTTTAGAGCTTTCTTAAGAGACGGTGTTGTGCTTACAATGGTGGGCTTTATGTAGCAGTTTTTCTCTTCTAATGACACTTCCCTTGTCAGAGTATGAATAGCCCCCTCCACTGCTGCTTTTACAAGGTTACGATCTAACTCATTACCAACTACCTCTTTTACAATGGAAAATCCAGTCTTTTTATTGTACTTTGAGATTGTGGCATTTTTTGAAACTATTAACTTCCCTCTGTCAGGTATACATACATTGTCCAGATATTCTTTCAGTTTTTCCGAATCATAGACAAGCTTGCTCGGATTCTCTATCTCATGAGAGCCAAATACCTTACTAATCCAGAAGTAGGACTTCTGTTTTTTTAGAATATCCTTTGCTTCCTCACGATATTGGTAGAATAACTCAATACTATCTCCGGGTATCTTCTGCATCAGATGGTCTTTTCCCTTAATAGTTAATTGATAGTCTTTCACCTTTTGCTGAATTATCTCTCCTGCCGCTGTTACAGTAAGATTCGAGCAATTTACTCCACCAATAAAAGTATTGGGATAAAAATGTCTTCGGAAATAAAAACCTATAATTACATACTCTTCCATAATGAGCACTAATAAGGTTGCACTAAATACTATAATGCCTTTCCGTAATAATTTTAAAATGGATGGATTCACTTTAACACCACGGAACTTCTAGTTTCAACATTATATCTATTGTTAAAAAACGAAAACTAGACCACATACTTGATTTTATCAGCTTCAATTTTAACTATATAGGTAAAAAATACCTTGCATTATCTTATAAAGAAAAGGGCCCCCGCTATTGACGCGAGAGCCCCTATGATATTTATATTTTATATAAATTACTTATTAGCAACCAAAACATTTTCTAATCATTTCAATTAAGTTTGCACAGTTGAATTTAAAACACATATTCCTTTCCTCCTTATCTTATTTGTTTTGCTAGCAATATTATGTTAACACATTTGTAACATTTATGTAATATATAATGAATGGAAGAGTTTCATAAACTTGGATATGTTTCCACTTTACTGATAGGTAAATTGAAAACAAGCTCTCTTTCTGATTGACAGAAAAAGAGCTTGCAATTGTAGCGCTAACCTACATTTCTTTTTTCTTTGTTTTAAGCATAAATAATACAAAAATAAGTGCTGCACCCACAATTCCTATAATATTAGAAAGTGTAGTAGCCAGTCGAAAACCTTCCGGAGCTTGAAGAATATAAGAAATTACTACATAGGTCATAAAGGTTGCCGGAACTGTTGTAATCCAGTGATTCTTTTTATGTTTCAAAAGAAAGGCGGATCCTGTCCATAAGAATATTGTTGCTAAGGTCTGATTAGACCATGCAAAATAACGCCAGATAATATTGAAATCAATTTGTGTCAATACAATGCATACAGCGAATAAAGGAATGGCTAATATAAAGCGATTTCTAAATCCTTCTTGCTTAATCTTAAATGCATCTGCGATAGTAAGTCTTGCACTACGGAAAGCAGTATCACCACTAGTAATTGGACAAGCCACAACACCTAAAACAGCAAGAATCGCACCTGCAGTTCCAAGAAGTTCCTTGGATACAGTATTTACAACGCCAGAAGGCCCTCCACCGGATGTCAAAGCCTCGTTAATCAGTCCTGTTTCGCCAAAAAATGCAATTGTAACCGCACACCAAATTAATGCCACAATACCTTCTACTACCATAGATCCAAAGAATACTCGTTTACTTTCACTTTCACGTTTTACACAACGAGCCATCATAGGGGACTGAGTTGCATGGAAACCACTTAAAGCACCACAGGCAATGGTAGTAAATAAGAATGGAAATATATTTAGTCCTGCAGGATGAAGATTTTTTAAAGTAAGCTCCATCATTGGCATTGTTCCTTTAAAGTGTCCGATAAACATAGCACCACATAAACCGATTGCCATTGCTAGTAGCGCTGCTCCAAAAAGCGGATAGATCTTACCAATTAATTTATCTACTGGTAAAACAGTTGCTACAATGTAATAAACAATAATAATTGCAGTCCAAATCATTACTGGCTGACTGGTCATATTGGCAAGTAATCCTGCTGGGGAACTAACAAACACAGTACCAACAAGCACCAATAGTACAATCGAAAACACTCTCATAATAATCTTCATCTTGTTACCAAGATAGATTCCTACTAATTCAGATACAGAGGTACCATCATGTTTCATGGAAACAACTCCAGATAAATAATCATGAACGCCTCCAGCAAAAATAGTACCAAAAGTAATCCATAAAAAAGCTACCGGTCCGAATAAAGCACCACTAATTGCCCCAAATATTGGGCCAGTACCAGCAATATTAAGAAACTGAATTAAAAAGACCTTGTGCCATGGCATAGGTACATAATCCACGTTATCCTGTAATCTTACGGCTGGTGTTGCTGCTTCATCATCACACCCTACTGTCTTAACGATAAATTCGCCATAAATAAAATAGCCACCAATTAAAATAGCAAGACAAACTAAAAATGTAATCATAATATCTCCTTCTTGTCATATTCGACCAACTATTGTCAAAGTATGTTCAATCTGCAAAAACAAGTTTACTAAATAATATACATGTTTGCAATATTTTTTTACATAATTCGACCTTTTTGTGAATAATGTAGATACTATTAATACTATATTTAGATATTCCATAGTTTTTTTGTGAATTTTGCTACTATGATTGAAATTAATAATGGCCTCCTTACTTGTCTATACTATAGAAAATAACAAAGGTGGTAGAAAATGAAAAATTATTTTATAGGTCGTTACTTTAAGCATCAGAAAGACAATAACACCATAGCAATTATTGTTGGGAAAGCATCCACCGGGGAGTTTCTTCAGGTAATAACAAGTCAAGAAGTATTACAGTATAATGATTTGTCAAAATGTCATATCTCAAAGAAAAGGTTATGCCTTAACTACCCTGCAATAAAGGGGCAGATCTTCTACGGGGCTTTTCATCCCTTGCGCTATTCTATTATGGGTCCTTTTCATTATTTACCAATGCAGTGTAACCATGAAGTCATCAGTATGAGACATGCCATTAATGGTAGTTTCACAATACATGGGCAACAAAAGAATTTCAATGGGGGAACTGGATACATTGAAGGAGATTATGGCCACTCCTTTCCTAAGGAATACCTATGGGTTCAATGTAACGATTTTTTAGAAGACCTGAGCATTATGATTTCCATTGCTCATATTCCCTTTTGTGGACTTCATTTCACTGGTTGTATCTGCGCTATTACCTATAAAGGAAAGGAATATCGTCTAGCTACCTACAAAGGAGTAAGAATTAAAGTACTGAAAGAAACCCATCTTGTACTTACTCAAGGTAGATATCGCCTGGATATCAGGCTGAAACCAGCCAAGTCACTCCCTCTACGTTCTCCCAAAAAAGGCCGGATGACAGGCTGTATAAAGGAAAGTAACTGTACAAAGGCAAGTTTTCACTTTAGTTGTAATAAAACCACAATTTTTCAAGCCAAGAGCAAAAATTGCAGTTATGAATATAATTATAAAAAGAAGTAGGACAACAGCCAATTTTTCAAACCAAATTAATAGGCATTTACCTATCACTTCAATAAATTATATATATTTTACCAATCTTTAACTTTGTATTATTATAAATGGAGTAAATGATTTAAGGAGAACATAATGAAAAAAAATACTAACAAACATATGCTATGGAATTTATTTCGAGCAACCTTTATATTAAGCGCGTTCACCTTTGGTGGCGGTTTTGTAATTGTCTCTTTAATGAAAAAGAAATTTGTTGAAGAGTTAGAATGGTTTGACGAAGAAGAGATGTTAGATATTACAGCAATCGCTCAGTCTTCACCGGGACCTATTCCAATTAATGCCTCCGTCATCATCGGATATCGCATGAGAGGTATTGTTGGTTCATTGGTAGCTGTCTTAGGAACAGCACTTCCACCAATGGTAATAATCTCTCTTATTAGTGTATTCTATCAACAGTTCCGAGAAAATGATGTAATTGCCACAGCTCTACAGGTAATGCGTGCAGGTGTGGCTGCTGTAATTTTTGACGTGGTTCTAAAGCTTGCTAAAAATGTATATCTTACCAAACGTGTTTTATATATTGGATTAATGGTCACAGCCTTTGTGAGCACTTATTTATTTGGTATTAGCGCAATGTTAATTATTTTATCCTGTCTCGCAATTGGAATTCTTGATTTACTAGTAGAATTAAAGAAAAATAAAGCCACAGTGGAAAGGAAGGCGTAGCCATGTTATTAACATTATTCTTTAGCTTTATCCAAGTTGGTTTATTCAGTGTTGGTGGTGGCTATGCTGCTATTCCTCTAATTCAGGCACAAATTGTGGACAATCTTCATCTTTTGACAATGTCAGAGTTTTCAGACCTAATCACCATAGCAGAAATGACACCAGGTCCAATCTCCATCAATTCAGCCACATTTGTGGGTACAAGACTTGCAGGCATTCCAGGTGCAATTATCTGTACTCTTGGATGTGTTTTACCATCCTTTATAATTTGTCTTACACTGGCCTATTTTTACTATAAATACAGATCATTTTCTGGTGTACAGACTGTCCTTAGTGCTTTACGACCAGCAGTTGTCGCTTTGATAGCTTCTGCAGGAATGTCAATTCTGTTACTTGCTCTATTTCATAATGGTGTATTTTCCATGCAAGCAGCAGATTTTCACATCATTGAATTACTGTTGTTTATCGGAGGGATTATTGCCCTTCGCAAATTTAAAGTCAATGCCATTACTGTAATCTTTGGAAGTGGCGTAATCGGAACCCTATTGTATAGGATAATTTAAGTAAGCTGTTTTGCTAAATCCATAAAAATAGCCATATGAGGAGAGATAAACTTATCTTTATGGTAAATAAGATTTATCTCTCTTCTAACATTTATTCCATTAACAGGAACCACCCGGAGACTTCCTTCCCTAAGCTCCTTTTCAATAATCAAACGAGACATTATAGCAAGTCCTTTTCCAGAAATCACTGCCTTTTTTATAGGTTCTGTATTGGAACTACTCCACTTCTGTACCATTTTGATATTTCGTTCTGTCAAAAGTTTCTCATACTGATTACGAAATACACTTCCATCTTCTCTAGCAATATAGCATTGTCCATCCAATTCTTCTAATGCAATGCATTCTCTCTTATAAAATGGGTGCGAGGTTCCAACTACAATGACCAGCTCATCCTTGTAAATAGGTACTCTTACTATGTTTCTATCCTGAATAATTCCCTCTACTATTCCAGCATCCAATTTACTTTTTGTGATAAGTGTTTCAATATGTTCCGTATTATGAATGACCATTCGCATATCTAGCTCTGGGACCTTTTCTTCCATCTGCCTTGCTAGTGATTCAAAGAATCTGGTTCCTACCGAGACACTACCACCAATCCGAAGAGTAGGTTTACTTCCTGCATGTTTCATGGCAAGATCCATGTCCTCATATAAACTTACTATATGTCTAGCATAATCAAGTAATTGAATCCCACTTTCTGTAATATAGATTTTTTGAGATAGCCGTTCAAACAGCTTTACTCCGTAGTAGTTTTCTAACTCTGCTATTGCTTGGCTAACAGTAGGTTGAGAGATGTATAACTGCTCAGCTGCCTTTCTCATCTTTTTACATTCGGCAACAGTAATAAATATCTTTAAATGTCGTATCGTCATAGAACCTCCTAAAATGTAATTTTGTATTTTAAAAAGGCTTCCTTTCGAATCAAAGAAGCCTTTTTGCTAATCGTGAGTTTGATACTTCTACCCTAATTATATACTAAATATTAAACATAGACATTGAAGTTTCTAAATCATTGGCAACTTCTTTAATCTTTTCTATCTGTTTAGTCATATCATGTATGGTAGTACTGAATTCTGCAGTAGATGCTGATGTTTCTTGTGTGGAAGCTGCATTTTCTTCTGCAATGGCTGTTAAACCATGTACAATATCCACGACATTTATTCTAGCTTCATCCATTTTAGAGATATTATCGGAAATTTCTTGCACACTGCCAATAGATTTATCGATTCCCTTCTTAACATCAACAAAACCTACTTCTGTCTTCTCTACATTATTGCTCTGTTCTTCAATAATCTCTTTTACATCTATCATAATCTTTACTGCTTTTTCTGAATCACTAATCAAAGAATCTATAATCTCCTCTATCTGTCTTGCAGATTCATTTGATTGATCTGCCAGTTTTTGTATCTCAGACGCTACTACTGCGAATCCTTTGCCTTGTTCGCCTGCCCTTGCTGCTTCAATCGATGCGTTCAAGGATAAAAGATTGGTTTCACTGGCAATCGACGTAATCACAGAAGTTGCCTCCCTAATTTTCATAGCGGATTCATTTGTCGTATAAGTTTGGGCGTATATTTTTTCAATTGCTTCTCTCGTCTTAACGTTGGTATCATTCAATTGCCTTAATGTTGCAATGGCATCTTCTCCAGCCATTTTCATTGCTCCTGCATTATAATTAAGATTTTCAACCTGTTTCCTGTAGCTTCTATCATTTTACCTATCAGAATAACATTTTCGGTGGCCTTTTGAGTTTCTTGAGCCTGTGAACTTGTACCTTCAGCTACTTCACCTACCGCTCTTTCCACCTGCAATATCGATTCATTGCTCTCAGCTGCACGATTGTTTAAAAAATCTATTGCTTCATAAAGTTGCTTGCTTTGTCCACCAATGTGAACAAAAGCTTTAACTAGCTCCTCTCTCAGTTTACCAATGGCTTTGATCATCTGCCCGGTTTCATCTTTTCTCTGATCAAGTTTTTTTTGGTTCTCAGGAGTTTGAAAATCCATATTAGAAAGTTTTATTATGTTATCAGTCAGTTTTCCAATTGGACGTACTACAAACTTGGCCAGGATAAATCCAATTATGCCACAAGCAATCAACGCAAGAACAATAGTAAATATACACATTGATACTACATAATTAAACCCAGAAAATACTTCTTTCTCATCCGTAATTAACAAGAGAATATAACTACCTTCATTACCTATGTAATAGGATGCATATTTTTTGCTGTCGTTAGAATTATACTTTATTATTTCCTTCTTTGGTGTCGTTCCGGCTTTGAGCTGTGTAATCAGCCCTTTTATAGCTTCATCATCTACTGGCTTACCTATCTTTTCTGTAGTAGGATGATACAAAATAGTACCTTGGAGATCTGTTATGTACACATAGCTGGACTTGGAAGATGTTACTTTTGCATCCTTATAAAGTTCAGAAAGTTTCTCACTGTCAAGAGCCTTATCTTTTCCCATAAATGCCATTTCTTTATCCAGTGTTTTCCCATAAGCTGTTGCCATATCATACATATAGTTTTTTACATTTTGGGAAGTATCTTTACTAACTAAAGGAAGAAAATTAATCATTAGCATGCCAAAACTTAATAGAGTGACAAAAATTACACAAGCAAAAATATTCATGGTTAAAGAATGCCTTAACGAAATTTTATTACCTCTCATGTACCTTGAGTACCTCCTTAATAATAGTTGTATATACATAATATACCAATTTATGTTTTGTTTCAACACATTTTTATATATTACTTACATATTTCTACATGATATGCAAGTATTACCTACAACTATTATCTCAACTATCCTATATAGGTTTCCCATCGGACGCATAAGAGGCATTGAAGAAGGATACTCCTCCTCAATGCCTCTTCTTCATATATACGCTGTTACTTGCAGCGTTTCCATTCTTCGACTTCCTCTTCCGTGCCTAACACATAATGAGTTCCGTCTAAATGAATCTTTTTAGCATGATTATAATCACATTTTAACATGGAAATATTATATTCCACAAGCTCTTTATTCTTCTCCACCCTAGGATTAGGAACTGGTATTGCACTAAGTAGAGATCTGGTATATGGATGAATAGGATTTTCAAAAATCTCCTCTGTTGTACCGGATTCCACTAAGTGTCCAAGGTGAAGAACACCGATATGATCAGAAATATATTTGACCATACTTAAATCATGAGCAATAAACAAATATGCAATATTCGTTTCCTTTTGAATCTTCTTCATCAGGTTTACAACCTGCGCTTGTATAGAAACATCCAGAGCAGAGATTGCTTCATCAGCAATAATAAGTTCCGGTTCTACGATTAGAGCTCGGGCAATTCCAATTCTTTGCCTTTGACCGCCAGAAAACTGATGTGGATAACGTTTTGCATGCTCTCTAGACAAACCCACAAGTTCCAATGTTTGGTATACCTTTTCTTCCATCTCTTCTTTGGTCTTACATAGTTCATGTATTAAAAGGCCTTCTCCGATAATATCCATAACCTTTTTACGAGGATTTAGACATGCCATCGGATCTTGGAAGATCATCTGCATCTTAGTACGAAGCATACGCTTATCCTCATTTTTAAGTTTACCGGAGATATCACTACCATTAAAGATAATCTGTCCACCAGTAGGCTGATATAGACGTATAATAGAGCGACCTGTAGTGGATTTTCCTGATCCGGATTCTCCAACAAGACCATAAGTCTTTCCTTTTTCAATTTCAAAGGAGATACCATCTACAGCCCTTACTTTATCATTACGGCCTATTTTAAAATATTGTTTCAGGTCTTTTACTGTAAGTATTGTCTCACTCATAGATCATCCCCCCGTTTCATTGCTTCAATTCTCTGCTTCAATGCTTCTGGCATCTCTACCTTAGGAGCATTTTCATGCATTAACCAGGAAGCGACCTTATGGGTATCTGACCCCTTAACAGGAAACATCGGTGGTTCCAAACGATAGTCGATATTAAGAGCAAATTCATTTCTTCTTGCAAATGCATCCCCTGTTATCTCATGAGCTAAGTTTGGAGGTGTTCCAGGTATGGTATATAACATATCTGTATGTGTTGTCATATCCGGCATAGCGGATAACAATCCCCAGGTATAAGGATGACGAGGATCATAGAATACTTCCTCTGTAGTACCAGTCTCCACAATTTTACCCGCGTACATAACATTGATGTAATCTGCAACTTTTGCAACTACACCAAGATCGTGGGTAATATAGATTACAGAAAGATCCTTCTTTTTTTGAATATCCTGAATTAGTTTTAGAATCTTAGCCTGAATCGTTACATCAAGTGCAGTCGTTGGCTCATCACAAATGAGTACATATGGGCTACAGGATAATGCAATTGCAATGACGATACGCTGTCTCATACCACCGGATAACTGGTGAGGATAATTCTTCATACGTCTTTCGGCATCCGTGATTCCAACTAATTTTAATAACTCAATTGCTTCTTTACGAGCCTCATCCTTGGATTTCTTATAATGAATCATCATAGGCTCCATGATTTGCTTACCAATGGTCATGGTTGGATCTAGGGATGTCATAGGGTCCTGAAATACCATAGCAATTTTTCGCCCTCGGATCTCCTTTTGCATCTCATCCTCAGATAGTTTAAGGATATCTACTTCCTTCTTTTCATCGGTATACTCATCATTCCAAGTATAATAAATTGATCCTTTTTCCACTACCGCATTGCTAGCAAGTAAACCCATAATTGCTTTATTGGTAACAGATTTACCGGAACCGGATTCCCCAACAATTGCGATGGTTTCACCCTTATGTAAATCAAAGTTTACACCACGGACTGCTTTCACAGACCCATTGTCCGTTTTAAAGGATATATTGAGGTCTTTCACACTTAAAATTAATTCTTTCTCTTCCATACTATCTCTCCTTCATCGTTGGGTCTAATGCATCACGTAAGCCATCACCACAAAGGTTAAAGCTTAACATTAGTATGGCAAGTATCGCAGCTGGAATTATCATCATGTATGGATAAACAAGAAAACTGTTAAAACCTTCATTGATTAAAGTTCCTAGAGATGCCTGAGGTACCGGAAGGCCAAGCCCTACGAAAGCAAGATATGCTTCATAGAAGATTGCATTTGGTATTGTCATCATAGACATGATAATTAACTGTCCATAGATGTTTGGTAGTATTTCTTTAAAGATTAACCGTGAGTTAGAGGCACCCAAGGTTCTAGAAGCTAATACATATTCATCTTCCTTTACCTTTAACACCTGGGCCCTTGTAATTCTACTCATTGCAATCCACTCTGTAAGCATCAAAGCTAGGATGATAGTAAACATGGATGATTTCATTACTGTCAATATTAAAGTCAATATAACAAGAGTCGGAATAGAATTCATGATCTCCTGAAACCGTTGTAAGATATTATCCAATAGACCTCCGAAAAATCCTGAAACTAATCCATATACCATTCCAATCAATACATCGATTAATACTGCTACTACTGCTATGAACAAGGAAATTCTAGCTCCCTGCCAACATCTAACGAACAAATCCCGTCCATATTCATCGGTACCAAACCAGTGAGCCGCATTTGGCTTTATGTTGGCACTGGCTGTATCAATGGCATCAAACTGATAGGAAGAGAGAATTGGCACAAATATTGCTAATAATGTAATTACTGCTATACAGATCAGTCCAATTACAGCACCTTTATTCTTACTAAAACGCTTAATGACATCCTTCCACCCTGGCCTTGTAGCCTCTACCACATCAATGGATATATTGATTTTATCTCCTACTAAGTCAAAATCATCAGGAAGAAACTCATATCTTTCCATGTTATTCCTCCTTTCCCAGTCTGATTCTTGGATCAATAATACCATAGGAAACATCAATCACAAGCATCATTATTATGTACATTGCACTATATAAGAAGGAACAAGCCAGAATAATGTTATAGTCATTGGCGCGAATACTATTAATTAATAGCTTTCCAAGACCTGGTACCCCACAAATCTGTTCTACTACCATGGTACCTGTCATCAAATTAACCAGAATGGGTCCTATAACAGTAACAACCGGAATTAATGAATTACGTAAACAATGGCTACGAATCACCTTATTACGGCTTAGTCCTTTTGCTTTCACAAGTTCAATATAATCACTATTTAATACAGATATCATTTCCGTTCGTGTAAATCTTGCCACATTGGCAATAACCGACATTGACAATGCAATTACTGGAACTATACTTGAGCTAAATGCATTCTCACTGTCATAAAGTGTAGGCAAAATATTTAGGTTGGAGCCAAAGATAATAAGCAAAAGCATTGCAAATACAAAGGAAGGAATTGCAACACCAAGAACCGATATTACCGTTGCAAAAGTATCCCAGAATTTATTCTGATGCAGAGCTGCAACTACTCCTAAAATCATTCCAATAATAGTACCAAAAATTACAGCAGCGATACCAAGCGCAAATGAAGTAGCAGCCGCATCACCTACTAGAGATGATACTGGAAGGTCCTTAAAAAGAGCATAAGAAATTCCAAAGTCACCCGTCAGCATATTTTTTAAATAGGTAATATACTGAACTGGCAATGGTTTATCAAGCCCATACTTTGCCATAATGATTGCTTTCTGTCCTTCTGACAGCTTTTCATCGTTAAATGGTGTACCTGGGAGTAATTTAACCATTATAAATAATACCGTTAATATGATAAACAATGTAACGACAGAAATCAAAAGTCGTTTACCTATATACCGAAACATTGACTTATCCATAGTTATCTCCTCTCTATAGCGACATTCGCCAACGTTCATTTTATTTTAATCTGTTGAGAATCGATTAGATTTCTTACTCTATTCTATTAACTCATCAATATAAATACCTGTGGCAGTAATCATTCTGCCACAGGTACACAATTCATTCCTCTTATTGTAGAGTCTTATTCACCAAGTTCTACATAATTGAACGTATAAGGAACACCAACTGGACGATGAACCAAATTCTTAACATTTGAACGAATTAACACAGCAGAACCTTTTTCAAAAATTGGAATAACAGCATTATCATCCAAAGCAATCTTTTCAGCTTCAATCATCTTTCCAAAACGTTCTGTAGTGTCAGCGGTTTTCTTTACTTCATCCATCTTAGCCATGTAAGCGTCACTCTTATAATCACCATAGTTATTTGCGTTACCATCAAGAAGCAGATTTAAATAAGTTGTTGCATCACCATAATCTGGTCCCCAACGGGTAAGAGCAACTTCAAATTCACGATTTTTCTGTTTGTTGTAAAGTCTGTCTTTCTTAGTTGTAGCAACCATCTCAATCTTAACACCTTTTAATTTAGAAAATGCATTCTGAAGATAGGTAGCCATCTGATCCATTGGTGATTCATCTGTACCATATAACAACTGAATATCAATAGAATCTTTTCCTAATTCTTTTAATCCTGCATCTAAAGCTTCCTGAGCTTTGGCTAAATCAAAGGAAGTAAAGTCAGAAGCTTTTTCTCTAAAATCTGTTCCATCATTAATGCAAAGTCCTGTAGGAACAAATCCACTTGCTTCTTTAGAACCATCCTTTAAGACATTGTCTGCAAAATCAGTACGATCAATTGCTAAAGAAAGTGCCTTTCTAACATTGGCATTCGCAAGAACTTCTTTATTGAGATTCAACTGAAGATAGAATAAATATCCTTCAGAATAAGTCTGATATTCAGGTTTATCTTTATATTTGTCAACTAATGATGAGTTGATCATTGCAAAATCATTATTTTTTGAATCAAAGTTTACTGCAGCTGTCTTAGGATCCTGAACAAGCTGCATTACCAGCTTATCAATCTTAACTGCATCTTTGTTCCAATAGTCTGGATTCTTTTCAAATACAGCTTTAGATTGTACTGTCCAGCTCTTCAATATGAAAGCTCCATTAGATAGTACAGTGTTCGCTTCTTTTGCGTACTTATCACCTTTCTCTTCTGCAAATTTACGATTAATTGGGTAATAGCAAGGGAAAGTCATTAATTCATCAAAATAGGAACAAGGACGTTCCACCTTAACTTCCAATGTACTCTCATTAACAGCCTTAATTCCAAGGGTATCTAAGTCTGCTTGGGTTAACGTTTCACCTTTTGCCTGTTTTTCCATTAAGGCATCTGCATTGGCAACTGCTGCTCCATCACTACCCATCATGTAAGCGTAGTTTCCGGCTTTCTGAATAATTCTCTGCCAAGCGTAAACAAAGTCATCTGCTTGTACCTTGTCACCATTAGACCATTTGGTATCTCTTAGCTTATATGTATATGTTAGTTTATCATCGCTAAGAGTATAGCTTTCTGCGATTGCAGGAACAATCTTCCCATCTTTATCAAGTCCCATTAAACCATCGGTTACAGCATGCATTGCATTAAATGACATACCATCATCAGATAAAGTAGAGTCAAAAGTGTTGATATCCAGTTCTGCTGCAAATGTAAAAGTCTTGCCCTTACTACTAGATGACTTACCACAACCAGCCAAAGCCAGAATCATTGTCAAGCAAAGGGCAATTGATATTATTCTTTTCATTAAATCTCCTCCTTCTCAGTTCTCATTACTAGAAATTATGTGACATTTTATTTCTAGCAATCTTCTTATTTTTTTATAAATATAAAAACGATGCAGAATTCTACTTCTTCAATGCGTTTTCACATTAATTCGACAAAATTTTAACACATTTTCCCATGTAAGTCAATTGTTTTTCTCTATATAATTGTATTCTTAAACCATTTCTTCATAAATGAAAGTATCTTTTCGAATTATCCGAATATATGTTAGTCCTTTTATAATTTTCTTAGTTCCTCCTTTTATTTTTATCCTTATTACACTCTATATAACTATTGCTATAATGGTTAATATTACCACTTTTCTCATAAATTCACAATTAATATCGTCCAGGTTTATTATATATTATTTATTAATTATTATAATAAATAATACACCTTTATAATTTTTCCCACCATCTACGAAGCCAATTTACAATAGTTTTATGCTCTAATCTAGTATTATTATTAACTTACTTGGTTATATACAAAGTACTATAGGTAAACTGATAAGTCAATTCTAATTTCGTATATGCAAAAAAGTACCATTTTTACCGTGAGATAATGAAGTATTTTACATACTTTTGGACATATTGGTGGATTTAATTCTGTTACATTAGAAGGAATCTCATCGTCTTTTGCCAGTCTTAAGAATTTATTTTAAATTGAATGAATAATTCTTTTACCTCTACACATACTAACCTTGTAAAACCAAACTGAATGTAGGAGGGAACAGCGATGTATAATCTAAGTAACCAAAGCATTCAATCTTCGGAGGCCGCAGAAGGCAGTAATGTTGGAGATGAGCCAATCGACAGGTAAGGCCTAAAGGATCCTGAATTCTTTAGGCCAGTAGGGTTTTTACAACAAGAAGGACCTGCTTATCTTTCATATGCTGTATGAGAGTAAGCAGGTTCTTTCTCTATGTTATAAATATAGTAATAACAAAACACAAATTAGTAAATACTACTTCATGTTAGACATATACAGGAAGGAGATAACTTACAAAAAAATGAGTGAGCGAATACGAGAAAAATTCGACGGTCGTGTCAGCTATCACGACTCCGTTGAGGAAATGTTAAAGAGAATTCAGACAGATGGTCTTTCCAGTGTTTATTCCAGATGGGATCCACAGGAACAAATAAGATGTAAGTTTTGTCTGGAAGGATTAAGCTGTCAATTATGTTCCCAAGGACCTTGTAGAATTAATGAAAAAACTGGGGCTGAGAAGGGTGTCTGTGGTATCGACCCAGATGCCATGGCTATGAGAAACCTCCTGATGCAGAACATCATGGGTGCCGCTACCTATGGACATCATGCCTATGAAGCCTTTCGAACACTGAAGTCTACTGGAGAAGGCAAATCTCCTTATAAAATTAAAGATGAAGCAAAGCTAAAATGGATGTGTGAAAAAGTAGGAATAGACACCAATCAAGAGATTAATCAGCTTGCCATTCAATTAGCCGACTTACTAGATAAAGATATGAAAATTGGGCCAAACGAACACAGTGTTATGACAGAGGCTTTTGCTCCAAAGAAAAGAAAACCAGTATGGCATGAGCTTAATATCTATCCATCCGGTGTGGATCATGAGGTACAAAACTCTATTGCAAGTTGTCTAACCAATGTAGATGGAGATTACATGTCACTAGCTGTAAAAGCTCTTCGGTTAGGACTATCTACTATATATACTGCACAAATTGGTCTTGAAATGGTACAGGATATCCTATTTGGAACCCCTATGCCTCACGAAGTGAATGTGGACTTAGGTATCATGGATCCTGAATATGTCAATATCGTATTTAACGGTCATCAGCCTTTTGTAGGGGCTATTACCATAGAAAAACTGAGAAATGGGGAATACAAAAATGAGGCCATTGCAGCTGGAGCAAAGGGTATTCATGTAGTAGGCTCCATTGAAACTGGTCAGGAACTACTGCAAAGATTTGAAGTGGATGATATCTTTGTAGGACTAATGGGCAACTGGTTATCTATAGAGCCACTCCTTGCTACTGGAACGGTAGACGCCATAGCCATGGATGAAAACTGTTCTCCACCTGCTATTGATCAGTATGCGGAAAAATATCAATTAGCACTGGTTAGTGTCAGCACCATCATCGGTGTACCAGGAGCAGATCATAAAATGCCATATTATCCAGAAAAAGCTAACGAAATGGCAGACCAACTTATTAAAATTGCCATTGAAAACTTTAAGAAACGCCATGGTAAAATCGATCCTATGGTACCAAACTATGTTACCAAAGCCATTGCTGGCTTTTCAACAGAAGCAGTATTAGGTGCTCTTGGCAACAAATTAGACCCATTAGTAGATGTTATTGCCGCAGGTAAGTTAAAAGGTATTGTTGCCCTCGCAAACTGTTCCACACTAAGAAACGGCCCACAGGACTGGAATACTGTTAATATTGCCAAGGAATTAATCAAAAGAGATATCTTAGTGGTTGCTGGTGGTTGTGGCAACCATGCTCTAGAAGTAGCTGGTTTATGTAACCTGGAGGCTATCGATAAGTATGCCGGAGAAGGGTTAAAGGAAGTATGTAATATGCTTCAGATTCCTCCTTCCCTAAGCTTTGGTACCTGTACGGATACCGGTAGAATCTCTATGTTAGTTACTGCCTTAGCAGATCATATGGATTTAGATATACCAGATCTTCCTATCGCAGTAACAGCTCCAGAATGGATGGAGCAAAAAGCTACTATAGATGGAATTTTTGCAGTGGCCTATGGGGCATATACCCATCTATCTCCTACCCCATTTATAACTGGTGCCCCTAGATTAGTTAAGTTATTTACACAAGAGGTAGAAAACTTAACCGGTGGTAAAGTTGCCCTAGGCGATGACCCATTTGAGGCTGCAAAGGCTATTGAAGCTCACATTATCAGTAAACGACAAAAGCTTGGGTTAAAATAGCATAGTATCATTAACTCTCATTTTCTAACCACACAATTTATTGAAAGGATGTATCATTATGGAACAAAAAAACATGGAAAAAGAAAATACAAAACACATTAATAATTCCACTAAAAATAGTGGCTCCAGCCAGCAGGATCGTTATTCAAATCAAAGTGGTGCAGATCAGTATGGTTATGTAGAACCACTACCAGAGTCCTCAAGACCAAGGCGCGACGGCCCTGGAGGAGAAGACAACGAATAGCCTTCTTTTAGCAAAAGGAGCAGGTTCAACACAAGATGATTTGTGTTGAACCTGCTCCTTACATAGCATTACCTATACATTTCCAATAAATACACAGTTTAGATGCTTCTTTGCTTCTTTCTGTAATTCATATAGTAAAGCTATATCTGTCGGTTCTTTATCTTTCATATGCCTTCTAGGGAAGAACCTCGTTAAATGAAGTGGCATATCCGAATCTATAGTAGCTAACCAGGCAGCTAGTTCATTGATTTCCTCTTTTGTATCATTTTGTTCGGGGACAATAAGAGTTGTGATTTCTACATGCGCCCTTTTTGCTGCCAGAGTTATAAAATCCTTTACATAATCTAAACTACCACCCAATTTCTCATAGTATTCCTTTGTAAAGCCCTTTAAATCAATATTGTAAGCATCGATATAAGGTAAAATCTCCTCTGCTGCCTCCTTTGAGATAGAGCCATTGGTTACCACCACATTATTCATTCCATACTCATGAACCAGTTTTGCAGTATCTCTCACAAATTCATAACCGACCAAAGGCTCATTATAGGTAAATGCAATACCGATATTACCTCTGTTTCTAGCGTTATAAGCTTCTTTCGCCAACTCCTTTGGAGTTACCTGTAAGGTTTCCACTTCCTCCCTGCCAGCCAAGGCTATGGAATCATTCTGACAGAAGGGACAATTTAAGTTACAGCCAAAGCTACCAACGGATAGGATGAGACTTCCGGGATAAAAGCAGGCCAATGGCTTCTTCTCAATGGGGTCTAGACCAAGGCTTGTAATATGGCCATAGTTAAGGTCGATACTCTTCCCATTTTCATTCTTCCTTGCTCTGCAACGTCCAATCTGTCCTTCTTTCAAATGACAGTGATGCATACAAACCTGACATACTATCTGCTTTTCTTCCAATTCACACCACCTACTTCATTGAAAATGCTCTCAATAATGTCGAACTACCTCAAATCGCTCCAAACTTACTGATTCTTTCTCTGGTATCCCAGCTTTCTGCTTTGCAATTCGGATTTGCTCCTCTACTGTGTCAATGCCATCCAGATTCGGTAACAGCAAACCTCTTTTGTAGCCCTTAGATACGATTACACCATATTTTTTTACATCCAGTTCTTTTGAAGATGCTATGCTTTCAGTCTCTCCTAGTACATCAACACTATATTCCAGGTATTCCAATTCCTCCTGTTCTACAGGGTCAAATCTAGGGTCCCTAGTTGCCGCACTTATCGCATTCTCTATTATCTCCTCAGCCAGAGTCTGTTTCGTTGGTGCAATGGTTCCGATGCATCCGCGAAGCACACCATCCTTCTTCAAAGAGACAAAGCACCCTGCTTTCCTACCTAGTAACTCTTGTGGTAAGCCATTCGATACTGGAATTATTTTACCAGTACAAACATAGTCCTCCAAAGATTTTCTTGCAAGCTTAACGTAGATATCCTCCTTATTCTTCCTTTCAGCTAGTATTCTTTTCTTTAGTTCCATTACCTTGTCTAAAATCCTATTCTGCTCATTGTAACAGGTTGGGTGAAAGGATACCACTCCGTATCCTACTCCAAATGGTCCTTCATAGGATAATTGTTTGGCCTGAACCTCTATCCCATCTAAGACACCTGCCATCATACAGAAGGAACGCTGTCCACACTCACCAGCTAGTTCACAGAATTCCTCCTTCATAAGAAGTAAATTCATAAAATCAGCCTTGGATGCATACTCCATGATTTTCTTATCATACTCAGGGCCTTCCTTCTTATACCCATATGGCCCATCCTCTTTTAAGCGATGGGATAAATCACCACTGGCGATAAAAATAGTCTTTCTGTCTAACTCAGTAGCCACTCTTTGAATGACTTGCCCCAATCGATAATGCTCTTCAAAAGATAACCCGGATAATCCAATTCGGACAATCTTTCCTGGAAACGTTCCACCATAGGCCTCTCTGATAAAATACAGAGGAACCATAGTCCCATGATCAAGCTCAGGATTCTTCTCCCCTAAATACCCTGCAGGTAGTTCATTCTGCTCTGACAAGGTAGTCAGACGGTCGGCAAATTCCTGATCAAATTCTATTTGAAAGGATACCTGTGGTGCTCGAAAATTAGAGAAATCTCCCTTCGCCCATGAACCAGGAGAAATATGAAAATAATCTGCGTACATGATACTATGGGGCGAGACAATCACTATAGTATCCGGATTCTCCTGCTTAATCTCCTTTGCCACTTTTTTGTAGCTATCGATGGTAGCTTGTATACCTTTTTCCTGCCCCTTTCCAATCTCTGGAATAATAAGAGGTGGATGAGGAACCATATAAGTTGCTAAAAGTTTCATTGAAAGTAACCTCCTTTATCATGGAATCTCCTTCTTTGTTACTCGTAATCTAATTCTTTCAAGCTCAGTATAAGTCACTTTACCCTGTTTTTGCTCAGATAGCATCAGGCTTATGGCAGTCACTCTCATCAACATAGGTGCTATCTTCTCTCCAAATGACTTTTCATCAAAATCACGACGCATTACACACTTTCGCCCTAAGGTAATATGAGGTTTAAAAGGTTTATCGTCTACTTGAAAGCCATCTTCTTTTAGATTTAAAACTAAATCTTTCTGCATCTTTTGCAATGCTCTATTCTCTTTCACTCCGAGCCAATATAAACATCCACCGCGGTTAATAAATTTGCCAAGACCATGAATGGTAATATCCATAGATTCACTGAACTCTGCTGTTTGATGCATTACCTTTATGATATCCCCGATCCGCTCTTTAGATACCTCTCCCAAAAAGGCTAACGTCAGATGTAGATTATCGTGAGACGTATAATTACCAGACACAGAACATTTCTTTAAACTCTGTATTGATTGAACAATAGCATGTTTCATTTCCAAGGTAAAATTTATAGCAATAAACACTCTCATTTTATCACATCCCAAAATCTATTATTCGTCATTTTACATCGTTTCAAATACAGGTTCTATATAATCTCGAATCAGTTTGAGCCTATCCTTGGTACCCTGCAGGTAACTACAGGCAATAGCGATGATCAGATGCTTCTTCTCGTTGACATAGATAGTATTTCCTCCATCTCCCATAGCAGCATAGACACCTTCCTTCGCATCAATAATCCACCATAGATACCCATAGGATAGCTTCCACTCCTTACACCTGCTATGCTCCCTTGTGCTCTCTACAATCCACGCAGAAGGTATGATTTGTCTTCCGTTCCATATACCTTTATCTAAGTATAATTGGCCGATTTTAGCCATATCAGTTGGAGTTAGAGTAAGACCCCATCCTGCCATATTTACCCCATCCGCATCTACTACCCAGCCACTAATATTCCTATCCTTTAGGAAGGAAAGATTCTCCTCTTTATTGTGAAGCTCTACGTTCTCCTTTACCACTATTTCCAGAGGTGAGAATAGGTTCTCAGTTGCAAAATCAAGGATTGACTGTCCGATAGCCCTCATAAGGATACCTGATAAGACATGAATTCCAATCATAGGAGAATACCTGAATTCACCTATTTTCCCCTTTCCTCCTAGTAAATCAAGTGCAAACTCTACCAAATGTTCAGACTCAAAGGCTTTCACATAGGGCTCTGTCTTGCACTTATAAGGTGCTGTCATAGTCATCATATCCTTTATGGTGATTTTCTGAATGGAGGTTTCTTCTCTAGGAATTTTATAATCTGGGAAATAAGTAAGGATCTTTTCATCAATGCTTTCTATATACCCTTGGTCTATGGCAATCCCCATTAAGGCAGACACAATACTTTTCGTCACGGAAGTGATATGAACGGTGTTACCTGCAGTATACCCATTATAGTAGTTCTCATATACAGTCTGGTCATTCTTACGAACCACGATTCCAGCCGTATTACTAAAACTTCCAATAATCACTTTTTCCATCTGTGTTTTTAGGTTCATAACAGATACCTCCCTGTCTTGGAATTCGGATTGTCTCTAAGTTCCTTAGGAGTTCCTTTGGCAATAACCTCACCACCCCTATCTCCTCCTTCCGGTCCGAGTTCTATGATGTAGTCACAGTTTCTTAGGACCTCTATATTGTGTTCAATGACAATCACTGAATTACCGGCAGTAATCAGCTGTTCTAATAGCTTAAGTAGTAATGACGTATCATACAGGCTAAGTCCGGTTGTGGGTTCATCTAACACATAGAGTATATTTTTCCCGTGAATCTTACCAAGGGCTTTGGTTAGCTTCACCCTCTGGGCCTCTCCACCACTTAAAGAAGAGGTTGGCTGGCCAAGTGTCAAATACCCCATGCCCATCTGCTCTAGAATATGGAGAGGCTTTGCAATACTTCTCTGTTCTGCAAAAAAGGTGGCGGCTTCTGCAATGCTCATCTGTAATACCTCTACAATTGTTTTTCCTTTATAACGTACCATTAGACTCATTTTCTGAAACCGTTTGCCGTGACAGGTTGGGCACTGCTTATCCACGGTAAAATCAGCAGTCAGAAAGATTCTGTCATAGCCGTTACCTCCACAATCCGGACAGGCTCCTTTAGAATGAAAGGAAAAATATCCAGCATTCATCTCTCTATTTCTTGCTTCCTCCTGCTCCGCAAATAATTCTCTAATTTTATCCCAGATTCCAATATAAGAGGCAGGAGTAGAGCCGGAACTTCTTCCAATAGGCTCTTGCGAGATCTTTACAAAGCCATTAATCCGCTCTGCACCTTCTAACCCATTGGTGCGGCCATACTTTTTTGCACTGGCAAGTCTTTTTAGTAGTGTCTCCTCAATGAGGGAACTCTTTCCACTGCCGGACAATCCGGCAATTCCAACCATCCTATGAAGTGGAATCCTCACTGTGATATCCTTTAAGCAATGGATTTTGGCATGCTCTAAGGTTATGTAGTCCTCCATATTCACGTTATGTAATCTATGCTTACCTTGAGGCGTCCTATCCTTTTCAGATAGATAGTGACTAAGCAGTGTGCCAGAATTCTTATATCCTTCATAATTCCCTTCATATACTACTGTTCCACCTTCTACACCTGCACCTGGTCCAATCTCTATGATATAATCTGCCTCTCCTATCATTTCTTTATCATGCTCGACCACAATCACTGTATTACCCATATCCCTTAATTGCTTCATCGCTTTTATCATGTACTGTTTTTCTGAGGGATGTAACCCTGCCATAGGCTCATCAAAGACATAGATCAGAGAATCCAGTCCTGACTTTAGGTGGAGATGAAGAAAGATACGCTGTACCTCGCCTCCACTTAAAGAAGACATCTCACGGTAGAGAGTCAGATGTCCCAGGCGAAACTGAATCAGATGTATTAACTCATTTTTCAGATTCTTTACTACATTTTTACCAAATTGAGATAATTCCTCCTCTGGTATCTCTTCTATAAAGAGAAGAAGACCTGCTAATGTCATCTGTCCCAGCTCACCAATTCGCCTTCCATGAAGCAGAACTTCTCTGGCCTCCTTGCTGACCCTTTCCCCATGACAAACTGGGCAAGTAGTCTTTACATAGACTTCCTCTACATCCTCACCTTTCTCAAAGGCATTTCTAAGGATACGTTCCATGCAGTAGCTCTGTTTCCCATTTTCATAGGTTCCATACACCACTTCTTCTTTAACATCCTCTGGTAGACTAAAGAATGGTGTATCAAAATAGCTCTCATATTTTCTTCTAAGATTTCGTAAGAATCCTGCCGTTACTTTTAAGCTCTCATAGACTTCCAATAAGGTTGTGGCTTCATCTGGAACTAGCTGATGTACATCGATATCGTAATAGGCGCCTCTCCCCTGGCAATGAATACACATGCCATCAGCAGTGGTGTAGAGAAAAGAACCTGGAGTGAGATGCTCCCTATCCTCATCTGATGCTACTCCATCACTGGCATAAAGTAGCGCCAACTGGTTTAAAATCGCAAGCTTGGAGCCCACGGTGGAGCGTGGATTGCTTTGTCTTACAGTATTCTGAGAAACTGCCACTGTTGGGCCTAGACCTTCTATCCGGTCAAAACGGTCCGCATTATCTAATCCTGTCAGTATACCAATGGAACGTAGATACTGATTCTTTCCTTCTTCAAATAGAATATCAAAGGCCAAACTAGATTTACCGGAACCACTAATTCCGGTTATAGCAACCAGTTTACGCTTTGGTATGGTTAAGTTAATATGTTTTAGATTATGAATACGTGCTCCTTGAATCTTGATTTCTTCCATATGCTCACCTCTGATTTGTAATCGTCCGCATTCGGACTACTACAGCATGCTAGAACGATATGGGCTCGATAGGAACATAGATATCCACTGCATCAATATAGTCTTCGCCATCTTTGGGACTGTTATGATACACTTCAAAGGGATAGGAATTCCTTGGGACGTATCCACTACAGGTAAGCCATTCCTGATACATATAGTTCCAGGCATCACTGTATTGTTCCTTCTGAATGTGAAAATTACCTACGGCGTACAAGCCACCTTCTAATTCCAATCTTCCCAATACACCATCCTCCTGAATCGGAAGATGCGCTGGAACAGACAGGCACAAACTGGTGCGAAACTGACTCTCCTCCCCAAATTCCGGATTGTCATGATAGATCGCTAATACCTGGTTCTGTCCGTCTACAAGAAGCTTCTGGCTCATGGCGTGGGCAAATAATGTCTCTACCAATTTCCCAAACTCTCTTTCCAATGTCTCATAGGTACCGGTATGCCTGACATAAGCCACTTGTATAGCCTTCCGTTCTGTAATGGTTATCTGCCCTGTCACGGGAAACTTATTGTTCTTTCGTTCTTTCTTTGCTGTTCTCTTATTGTATTCAGATAATAAAAAAGAATCTTTGCAATTCTTGCTATATTCCTTCCGATACTCTCTTGGACTAATGCCATGATAATTCTTAAAAGCTCTAGAAAATCCAGCAGAATCCGTAAATCCAAGTTCATAGGCAATGTCCGTCATATTCTTATCCCTCCGATGAGCCAACAAAAATAGGGCATTCTCCATTCGAATTCGGTTTACATAATGGGCCAAAGGCTCATGTAATATACTTTGAAAGATTCGGCTAAAATGATATTTAGAAAATCCTGCAGCATTGGAAAGTTCCTCAATAGACAAGGGTTGTCCAAGATGCTTCTCAATATAATCCTGTACTTTATGTATTCTTTGTATATACTCTTCCCTATACTCCTGATCCAATATCATTTTCCTCCTTTTACAGATAATCTTATCATACTTATAAAATGATTTGCACATAATACAAGTATACAACATTATAAAGGAGTATACATTATGAAAAAGACAATAAAGAAACTGGTCCTCACTCTCTTACTTGTATCTCTTATACTTCCTGCACTTTCCGTAAGAGCAGCTCATGGAGATAAAACTCACCACAAATCCACATGCAATATTTTTAAAGAACAGGAAAGATTATGGATTGACCACGTTTCCTGGACCAGAAGCTATATCATCAGTGCCATTGCTGGACTAAAAGATCAAGATGATGTCTTGCAGCGACTACTGAAAAACCAGGAAGATATCGGTAATTCCATAAAACCTTTTTATGGTGAAGAGGCTGGTAACAAGCTTACTAAACTTCTAAAAGAACACATTAGCTTAGCTGGAAAAGTTCTTCAGGCTGCCAAAGCAAATAACAAACAGGAAATGGATAAATACAATAAGCTCTGGTATGAAAATGCTGATAAGATAGCTGAATTCCTAAGTGCAGCAAATCCAAATTACTCACAAAAGGAATTAAAGAATATGCTATACACACATTTAAAACTCCTTACAGATCAAGTCGTAGCACGATTAGGAAACGATTGGAAGGCTGATATTAATGCCTATGACAAAGGCGAGACCCATATGATCCATTTTGCAGACATCCTAGCGGTTGGTATTGTCAAACAATTTCCTGACAAATTCAGATAATTGGAGGAAAAGCAATGGCTTCTTATGTTTCCCCTACTCTTCGACCGAAATTTGAAACTCTGTCCATTGATTTAAAGAATAAGATTCTAGAACGCGATGTTCAACTGAATACCATTTATGACTTAATCCATGTGTTGGAACAGATTGTGGAAGAAGAATCCAAGCGGTAATAAATTATCTTGTCCACTTACTTTTTAACGCTCCTGATTTACATGCCTTTACACATTTATCTGTATCTGTAACAATTGTAAAAGATGGAATTCTTAGTTGTTTCCCCAATTTGATACCCGTTAACATCCAAGGTGAGAACGGGCATACATAATGCGCTACTTTGCTCTTACCAATGGTTATACTTAGTATCCCTGATATCCAAAATAGTAAATACTAGATGCCTACCAGTGGATTGGTATAAATTATTGCAACATCAAACCACTGCAACTGATTACCTAGTAAGCTTACCAGTATATACCCAAATCAAAAAAACATAGAAACAACATGATATATTTGAGTTTATTAGGGTAGCTCATACTCATAATATCTTTTGATTTTGCTTTCGTACTAATTATTTCAAAGATGCCAGATATGGCACAGCTGTGAGAGCAATGCGCTCTTTTAAAGAAGAGGGATGCTACTCCTAAAGAATTGTTAGAAGCATTAATTGAATTTCTACACTCTGTTAACGCTGAGAAATGTCCTCACTCCCCAGACAATTCTAACCTCATATCATACCATATGACACCACCGTGTGTGGAAGAAGAGATTCCCTCGTTTACAAAGCCAAATTTCTCATAATAATGAACCAATCTATCTTTACAGGTAAGTACCAGACCTTTGCGATTATTTTCTTTCGCTTCTACTATCACTTGATTGAGAATTGCTTGTGCCACTCCTCTGTTACGATATTCAGGGCGAGTACTGACACTAAAGATCATTTGCCACTTACCGTCCTTTTGATGAAGAGAAGCATCTTCAAACATCTCATCACGAAGTATAGGTTCATTGGTAGACATGCCATTCACATAAGCAATAATTTTGCCTTCATCCTCCATCACCCAAAAATGGTCAGGATATACTATAAGTCTGTTCTTAATACTTTCCCTACTTGCTGCTTCTTCTACTGGAAAACATAATAATTCAATCTCTGTTAATTCATTCAGATCTTCTACCTTTGCTTTTCTAATATTCATTGTATCTCTCCTTTTAAATCTTTATTACGAAAACATTCCATGGATATTCCTCCCTACTGGTTTACTTCTTAGATAAGTACATTCGTCCCCAGTCACACATAGCATTTAGTACCGGAATAATACTTTTCCCAAATTCAGTTAAACTATATTCTGTTTTAGGAGGTAAAATGGGATATACCACTCGTATAATCAGGCCATCTTTTTCCATTTCTCGAAGCTGTTGTGTTAACATTTTAGGTGTTATTGGAGATAAAAAGCGTTGTAACTCATTAAAACGACATACATCATCTTCAAGAAGTTTCCATAATAGGAGAGCTTTATACTTTCCTCCAATTAAGTTGATTGTGGCCTCAATAGGGCATTTGTAGGTAGTTAATTGATTCATATAATCTCCTTACTATCATTTTAGGTAGTATGTAACAAATAAGTGCGTACTTGTTTTAAAGTACTATACTAATATAATTATATTATATTAGTTAAATAAAATATGAAAAGAGGAAAAAAATGAAGTTTATCGAACTGGCAAAAGAAAGGTATTCTGTACGTTCTTATTCTCCTAAAAAAATTGAGGACGAAAAATTACAATTAATTCTATAGGCAGGTCGGGTAGCTCCTACTGCCTGTAACAATCAACCACAAAGGGTATTGGTGATACAATCCGAGAAAGGACTTGCAAAGGTTGCTGAAACTGCGCCATCAAAAATGTTTGGCGCTCCTTGTGTGATAGTCGTTTGTGCAGATCGAACCAAAACATGGATACGTCCCTATGATGGCATGAATTCTGCGGACATTGATGCAAGCATTGTGACCGATCATATGATGTTACAAGCAACAGAACTGGGAATTGGTTCCGTTTGGATTTGTGGTTTTAATTCTGAAAAGGTTAAGGAGGTATTTAATCTACCAGAAGGTATTGAACCTATTAACATTTTAGCCCTTGGATATACAGAGGAAACACCACAAAGTAGTGAAAGACATGCTACCAGACGAAAAAAATTGAGTGAAACTGTATTTTACGAAACATTAAGTTAAAGTGCTCTATTCTATTCTATCAGATAGTAGACCAAAAAATTACATTTGCTTATAAAGTTAAAAATTGGTATGATAGGAACAGGTAAAAAAAACCAATAAACTGGAATTGATAAGGAAGGTAATATGATGAATGCGTTAGATATAGTGAATATGGCTAGAGAGCTTGGTTTCGATAAGTGTGGAGTCATTCCAATTGAAATGATGTCTGGGTATGAAGATAAACTGGAAAAACAAACGGATCATTTTTCGCTACCCAAAGATAAGTTTGGATTTTTAAAGAGTTTCGCACGTTTGAAAGACAATTATCCTTGGGCTAAGGCTATTGTTATTTGCTCCTTTTGGTATGGAAGATACCGTATTCCCCATGAATTGCAGGAATGTATTGCAAAGTATTATTTAACTGATGGGAGAAGAAATACGGAATCGCAAGGCTATCAGACAAGTGTTGCGTTTGAAAATTATCTTAAAGATTGCGGTTTTCAAACAGCAACCAACAGAGATTTTGGTATTACAGCACTGAGATGGGCAGCTATGCAGGCTGGAATTGGGATCATTCGAAAAAATAATTTCTTTTATACGGAAAGAGGTTCCTATCAATATTTGGAAGCATTTTTGATTGATGTGCCCCTAAAACATATTGTCGAGAGTCCTATCAGTCCTTGTGAGGAGAATTGCAATCTATGTATAAAAGCCTGTCCGACAAACTCATTGGAAGCACCTTATATGATGTGTAGAAATACGTGCATTTCCTGTTTAACAACATTCGATGGTTGGGATTTAAAAAATGAGCCTCTGCAGGACAAATTCGGAAAATGGATCTTTGGTTGCGACGCCTGCCAGGATGCTTGCCCATATAATAAAAATTCATGGGAGAATGAAGAAGAATTTCCTGGACTTGAAGAATGGAGCAAACACTTAACTTATGAAAAAATTGTTCTTTCCGATTATAGCTGGCTTGAATCGGTCATGCAGCCAAAACTGTGGTATATCCCAAAAGGGAAAGTGTGGAAATTCAAAACAAATGCACTAAATGCTATGCTAAATAATTACTCGGCGGAATATCTTCCTGTCATAAAAGAAGCGTGTCATGACGAATGTGCAGAAGTTCAAGATATGGCCAAATGGGTATTAGAACAAGTTTCAACAAAAACCGAATAAATCTTGATTTGTTGAGATGATGTATCGAGATTACATAGAATGATAAAAAATAAAGGGGGAATGTGTATTTATGATTGAATATACGTTCCCTACTTTCATTAACATATCTCTAAATATTTAATTTTTATCTTAAAAAATTTCTCACTTCATTTCGATTTCTTCGATTTCTTTTCTAAGCTTTAATAAAGCAACATCCTTCTGCTTACACTCCAGCATAATATTGCATTCTTCACATCCAGTCTGTTTTAAGGCTGCCACCATTCGTTCATAATCAGAGTACAGAATATACTCTGAGTGAGCGTGCTTTTTAGTATCACGATCACTGGACAAATGCATTTTAGGAATACGATAGGGACTTATAGACCAGGTTCTAACAGTTTTTGTAACTGCTTCTTCATAGCTTAATTGACCTGGATTCCATTCATAGTGTTTATTATCAAAAACGATTGGTATTCCAATCTTCTCATATACTTTCAAGCATTGATCTGCCGAAAAAGAAACATGGTCATTCTCAAGTACAAGATAGCTTCTTGCTGCCTCTCCCAGCCTCTTATAATTCCGACAAAACTCATCTATTGCTCCATCTACTGTCTCATAACCATTTTTCATTCCAAGGTGAAGTGTGATATTGGGAATGATCTTAAGCTCCATCTCCTCTAATGTTTCAGCGATTAAGTCTAAAGAGTGGATGGTTCTTGCCACAACATCTTCACGCAACGAATTAAGTACATAATATTGAGATGGGTGGGTGGAAAGCTGTATGTGGTATTGATTCGCCACCTTTCCTGTTGCGATTAAATCTTGCCTTAATTCTTCAATTTTATAATACCCAAGATCTACTTGTGGTAGTACTTGTTCAGGAATACGATACGCTTCGATTCCTTCTTCATAGTTCAGTTGAAGTAAAGATTGTAAATCTACTAAATTCTTTTGTGCTTTATCAAGTAAATATCCATGGTTATGCTCCCTTGAGTGCTTGTCCAGATAAGTCTTTGTGGAAGCTCTACTACACTGAAGCTCTTTATGAAGCATAGAAACACAACAATAGCCAAGATGTATCCTCATTATAGTTCCCTTTCCATTATCTTTTAACATACATCAGCTAACATATATGTAGTCAAGCAACATTACCTAAGCTAAAGCTAGGGAGTTCATGCTACTTTTTCTTTAGTATTTCCATATAAATTAACTTAATCCATACAATTACCACGAATGTATTTTTATTCCCCACAAAATAAGATGACTAAGTTTTAAACTACAGTGCACATAATACAAAAGAAGTAGTACATATTTTCATTATGTACTACTTCTTTTCTTTACTCTACTTTATAAATAACAGTTTCATAAGGTCTAAGGGCATCCCTTTTTTCACTATAATTAGATAATAACCTCTGAAATTTATCTACTCTATGCCCTCTTTTAATGGTCTCTGTACTTAAATTGCACTCCACGTAAAAGCACTCCTTCTCCCATCTACGATAGTAGCAGAATAGATTTTTCTTCTTTACATCTACAAACTCTATATCACCGTAAATGAGTGCCTTATGATTCTTTCGAAGTCCGATCACTTTCTGATAATAATGAAGCACGGAGGTGGAATCTTTTAACTGCATTTCCACATTACAGCTCTTATAATCCTCATCATTTAAAATCCATGGTGTTCCTGTTGTAAATCCACCATGTTCTGATGCATCCCATTGCATTGGTGTCCTTGCATGGTCTCTCGTACCAGCCAAAATATGAGCAAAAGCTTCCTTCTTAGACTTGGTTTCCAGCAATTCCTTATAAAGATTTATACTTTCAATGTCACGAATATCGTCAATTGTCTGAAACTTCTTATTAATTGAACCAATCTCCTGACCTTGAAAGATAAATGGGGTCCCACGTAAGGTAAACTGAATGGTCGCTAATAATTTGCCTAACACTTCCCGGTACTCAGCCTTTTTGTTTACCTTTGAGATCATTCTTGGATTGTCGTGATTTTCATAAAATAAAGCCATCCAACAATGGCTGCCATACCCTGTCATCCATTCTATTAGATATTTTTTCAGGTAATTTAAATCATAAGCATAGTCATCAAAGCGCACACGCCCCGGTGTTTCAAGCTGGTCAAAAGAAAATACCATATCTAACTCATTTCGGTAATCTGCAGTTAATAATTTACTCATCTCCATACCGACCCCAGGCGTTTCACCCACGGAGAATCCGTCATATGGAGCAAATACATTTTCTTTTAACTCCCTAAGATATTTGTGAAGGTTGGGTCCATAAAAATAATTTTCAATCCCATAATAGCCCATAAGCTTACCGATTTGCTCATTTCCCATTGGAAGCCCTGATCTTTTGGATATATAGTTAATTACGTCTAAACGAAAGCCATCGATTCCCTTCTCCATCCACCAGCGAACCATGGATGCAATATCTTTACGCACATTTTCATTATCCCAATTCAAATCCATTTGCTTTTTAGAAAAGAGGTGCAAGCCCCATTCGTCCAGAGAACTATAATAATTCCAAGCAGGTCCACTAAAGAAGGATGTCCAATTATTGGGTTCTTTTCCATCCCCTGATTTCTTAAAGAGATAGTAATCTTTATACTTAGATTCTTTATTATTGATTGCATCTTGAAACCACGGATGTTCATCCGAAGTATGATTTACTACCAGATCCATAATGAGACGCATTCCTCTCTCATGAACACCTGCTAACAGGGCATCAAACTCCTCCATAGTTCCGAAGGTATGTAGAATCTCAAAGTAATTGCTGATATCATAGCCATTATCATCGTAGGGTGATTCATAAATCGGAGAGAGCCAGATGGCATCTACCCCTAAGTCCTTCAGATAATCAAGCTTAGATAGAATACCCTTTAAATCCCCTTTTCCATCTCCATTGCTATCCTTAAAACTTATTGGATAGATTTGATAGAATACCGCTTCCTTCCACCACTTCTCTTTAATTGGTGCTGTATCCTCCCGTGGCAGGTCCTTTTCCGTATTTAATAGTTCAAGAAAAGTCTTAAAGAACTCCTCTCCAAGCACCTTCTTTGTAAAACGCGCCAGAGTCTTTAGTTTTAAATTAGCCACTACCGGATTCGTCAGTAATCTTTCACTTTTATTCATTTGAAGAAGAATCCGTTTTAATATGTCTTTTCCGATTGGATTGGCATATACCTCTTTTATTTTGCTATATAAGGTTAATTCATTCATACTTTTCTCCTCTTGATTCTAAATCAGAGATGATTTCATCATACAGTTTCTTATCAATGATATATTTAAAATGATAGACCATATAGCCAATGACAATACAAATTAATGGGAAGACTAGCATGGCTATTTTCATAATCAACAGTCCACCTTGAGTCACATCTGCTGCGGTATTCGCATCCTTAATTCCAGAAATAATTACAATGGCACCTACAATTCCACTGGCAACAGCTCCCCCAAACTTGTTAATAAATGGTTGGATAGCAAAGGTAACAC
>JAEYPA010000160.1 GCA_023411225.1 Bacillota bacterium | reverse complement strand
TTGGTAATCCCGCAGCGACCTTATCCTATGGCAAACAGTATCTGGCAGTCATGCTGGTAGGATTGATTCCATTTGCTATTAAGGAAGCTTATGCTGGAACCTTAAAGGAAACCGGAGAAACTGTAGTACCAATGGTAGCAGGAATCATAGCTGTTCTTGTTAATCTAATGTTTAATACCATATTGATTTTTGGATATCTGGGAGCTCCAAAGCTTGGGGTAGTAGGTGCAGCCATTGCCACTGTACTTTCCAGATTTGTAGAGCTGGGTGTTGTAGCCTGGTGGACACATAAGCATACAGAGAGAAATCAATTTATAGTGGGAGCTCTTCGTTCCCTTCATATACCGAAGCACTTGATGGGACAAATGATTATAAAGGGCATGCCCCTTACCCTAAATGAAGCCTTATGGGCAGGCGGAACCTCTATGATGGTGCAGTGCTACTCAGTCCGTGGACTTCAGGCAGTAGCAGCCTATAATATTTCCTCCACGGTGTCGAATTTGTTTAATGTGGTCTTTATCGCCCTGGGAGCTGCCATAGGTATCTTGATTGGACAAATGTTGGGAGCGGGTAAAATGGAGGAAGCAATTGAGCAGGATAGGAAAATGATTGCCTTTGCTGTTTTCAGTTGTTTTATTATAGGTATGGTTATGGCAGTCATTGCGCCATTGTTCCCACAGATCTATAAGACGGAGCCAGAAGTACAGGAGTTGGCAAGGAACCTGCTCTTTGTATCGGCGGCCGCCATGCCATTTTATGCCTTTACTAATTCCAGTTATTTTACCATACGATCTGGTGGCAAGACATTTGTGACATTTTTATTCGATAGCTTCTTCGTGTGGACCATAAGTGTACCTTTAGCGTATATTTTGTCAAGATATACAACACTTCCAATTATCCCCTTATTTATCATTTGTCAAATGACAGAATTGGTGAAATGTACGATTGCGTATATTCTACTAAGGAAGAAAGTATGGGTACACAATATTGTAACTGGGATGGAATAGTAGGAAGAGATAGAATAAAGGAATGAGAAATGAAAAGGGCTTCCCGTACTTGGGAAGCCCTTAATCATTATTCATTTATTTCTTTCTGGCAGTAACCACTGCGTTTACTATAATAGCTACAATTCCGCACATTATTCCACCAATGGCATAGACAATAGGGGCATACTCCCATTTATCTTGGACAAAACCCATATACAGGTAGATTGTCGTAGCAAATAGCATAATGATACCACAAAGACTTCCGATAAGATTATTGGATTTTCTCTCCTGTGGAGTTGTCTTATATTCAGTAAGTAGAGCGGTTAGGCTACCATAACGCATCCCATTGCGTACCAGAATATATACAGCAACGGCTATGACAAGTAAAAATGGAACAACTGGATAGGAACTCTCATCGGAGGTAAAGCCATAGCCTGCTATTACAAATAGAGGGGAGATCACACACAATAGTACACCGATAATCAGGTACTTGGTAAAGGAAGGCTGCAATGCAGTCTTTTCTGCTTTTAAGAAAGCAGAGGTCTCTTTATCTAGGCGAATGCCCTTAGAAACATATTCGTATTTGCTTACATTCATGCCTCCTACAATAAACAATCCTACAGCTATAGCAAGAAATACGAAGAGAGCAATAAAGCCTAAAAGGTCATCCTCCTCTATCATGATACCAGAGGAAAAGATGTTGTCCTTTGCTAACTGACTAAGTAGCAACAGAATTGCTACGCCTACGATACACAACAGAACGCCTAAAGCTATAACCTTAGCTGATTTTGCGTAAGCGGCAATATATTCTTTAACCTCCGCCATTGACATAAAACGAAGGGAACTGTCAGTAGTGGCATTGGTATCCTCTCCATGATTCTTTTCAAATTCCTTGGTGGAAGGAAGCAGATTCATTTCCTCCAATAACTCATCAATGTTGCCGAACTCTGAGATTACGATTCCAACCGCTTCGTGCTCTGATTTGCCATCTGCCTTTAATTCATTGTATTTGTCTAACATATTACTCAGTATTTCTTCCTTAGCACGCATAATTGCGTTAGTTGCTGGAAGCGTGCGAAATACATTTTCTACATAAGCTGTAATGGTTTCCATTATTCCATCTCCTTAATAAAATGATCTACTAGATTTTGGGTAAGCTGCCATTCCGTGCATTTTTGCTGATAATAGGCTCTTCCCTCTTCAGTAATGTGGTAATAGGTTCTCCGCTTTCCTTGGGTCTCTTCACCAAAATAGGATTGAATAAGACCGTTTTTTTCAAGTCGATTAAATGCGGAGTATAAAGTTGTTTCTTTTATTGTGTACGTGTCCTTAGATTGAAGTCGAATGGTCTTACTGATTTCATATCCGTAGGAATCTTGTTCTAATAAGGTGTAAAGGATAAACACATCATTATAACCACGTAACACATCGCTGCTTATGGGATAGGTCAAGTTCTCTACTGCCATTTAAGCACCTCCTTAGATTGTTTTGTACAATACTACGACAGATGTACTACGTCTGATGAAGTAATTATACTACCACTACTACGACAGGTAAAGTACTTTTTTCAAAATTAAGAAAAATTCGAATGACATTCCACGTCATAATATGACAAAAGTACGAGCAAAGTAGGCTGTGAAAGGGGGAAGGAGCGAATAAACATAAGTTTATCAGGGAATATTCTTGTAATCGTAAGTTTTTGTGATAAAATAGGTCTATCGGCAAAAATGTATTACCATATAGAATAATAAATATAAGTAAGGAGAACCAAGATGGAATTAGTAACTGTACGTGAGCTATATCGAGAAAAAGAAAAATACATTGGCAAGAAGATTTCAGTTGGTGGTTGGGTAAGAAGCAACCGCGACTCCAAGACCTTCGGCTTCGTTGTCATAAATGATGGAAGTTTTTTTGAGACTCTTCAAGTTGTGTATAGTGAAGAGAAGATAGAAAACTTTAATGAAATCGCCAAATTAAATATAGGCTCTGCTATTGTAGTAACAGGTGAGCTAGTAGCTACTCCTGAGGCGAAGCAGCCATTTGAGATTCAGGCAGAAGAGATTCTTATAGAGGGTAGCTCCACTGCAGATTATCCACTCCAGAAGAAGCGTCACTCCTTAGAGTATCTTCGTACCATCGCGCATTTGCGCCCAAGAACCAACACCTTCCAGGCAGTATTTCGTGTACGTTCCTTAATTGCCTACGCGATTCATCAGTATTTTCAAGAGAGAAACTTTGTTTATGTGCACACTCCACTAATCACCGGAAGTGACTGTGAAGGCGCCGGAGAGATGTTCCGTGTTACCACCTTAGACTTAAATGATATTCCTAAGACAGAGGACGGCAAAGTGGATGTAAAGCAGGACTTCTTTGGTAAAGAGACGAACCTGACTGTAAGTGGTCAGTTAAATGGTGAGACCTATGCCCTGGCATTTCGTGACATCTATACCTTCGGACCAACTTTTAGAGCTGAGAATTCTAACACCACACGTCATGCAGCAGAGTTCTGGATGATTGAGCCTGAGATAGCATTTGCAGACTTAAAGGACGATATGATTCTGGCTGAAGGTATGATCAAATACATTATCAAATATGTACTAGAGCATGCTCCTGAGGAAATGAATTTCTTCAACTCCTTCGTAGACAAGGGCTTATTAGAACGTCTAAACCACGTTGCCAACTCTGATTTTGGGCATGTAACCTATACAGAGGCCATTGAAATCTTAGAGAAACACAATGATAAATTCGAATATAAAGTAAGTTGGGGCTGTGATCTACAGACTGAGCATGAGAGGTACTTAACAGAGGAAATCTATAAGAAGCCAGTCTTTGTAACAGATTACCCAAAGGAAATTAAAGCCTTCTATATGAAGATGAACGAGGATAACAAGACCGTTGCTGCCATGGACTTACTGGTTCCAGGTATTGGTGAGATCATTGGAGGAAGTCAGAGAGAGGATGACTACGAGAAGTTAGCTGCCCGTATGAAAGAGCTTGGCTTAAAGGAAGAAGACTATGGATTTTACATGGATCTTCGTAAATACGGTTCCGTACGCCATGCAGGCTTTGGCCTAGGATTCGAGCGTTGTGTCATGTATCTGACTGGTATGGGTAACATTCGTGACGTTATTCCATTCCCTAGAACTGTAAATAACTGCGAATTATAAGAATAATAGAGAACTAGAAAGACAGGTCCCTACCTTTATTGGAAGGGACCTATTTTAGTGGTGAGAATGGGCGTGCTGTAATGACTCCATCACTCAGAATTCGATAAATATATTTAATAGTTGACAATTAATAACAAGGCGCTCATAATTAGAAATATAAAGAAATTCTTAGTATTTTATACAAAATATCATATTATGGAGGCGTTATATGGGGAAAAAAGGGTTGCTCAAAAGACAGATACCAAAAATCGGGTTGATTATGCTGCTTCTTTTACTATTGGTTATGGGGAATAGTGAACAGTATACTAATTCTAACACAAAACAACATATGAATGGCCAGGCTGGGGTTAGTACAACCCAATTAGAAAGCGGTGCCAAAGAGAAGTCTATCAAATTGACGGATGTAGAGCATTCAGAGGATGGGATTGTTAATCGGGAGCAGAAGGACCTTGCCTATCGCTTAACCTCAGGACCAAAAGTAGCTGAGGATAATCCACAGGGTAACACTACTTATGAGGAGGAGAGTCCAGAGTATACATATTGGTTTGACAGGTTATACAGTGGATCAGAGTTATCTTATTTATGTATAAATGAGACCACGGATATCACCTATCAATTGTATCGATTTTATTATGATGAGTACTATAATGAACAAAGGGAGGAAGTTACAGATTTCAGTGACTTCACCATTGAAGTGATACCGGATGAATATAGTGCTCAGTTCATTAAGACTAATGTTGCTGATAATAGAGTAACCGTCACAGCCTTAGCAACAGGTTGGGGCTCATTTGCCGTTAGTATTAAGAAAGATGGGCAGGAGGTATGTACCGATTATCTGGAATTCTCTATTCAAGAAGAATCTTATATCTTGCAATATACAGATAATACAGAGCTACCAACTACCTGGTATGTGGGAGATACAGAAACTAGAACCTTACAATTAATCAAAAAATATGTAGAGAATGACCAGGTTATCACGGAGGAGATAACCCAGGATGTACGTTTTGTGTGGAATTCGAATGATAATCCAGAGGAAAAGCCAATGGATATTAACTGTAGTAACAAAGACGTAACCTTTACGGCTAAGAATAAAGGATATATGTATGGAAGAATTGATGCCTATATCGGCGACAGTGAAGGGGCAATCGCTTCGACAGAAGGTATTTCCTTCTATGTAAACTCAATTATTGAAGATAACGGTTCAAATTCTCAAACGATTATGGTTCATGAGATACAAAATGAGAAGTTACTAGACATAACTGTAAGAGGGCAACAGGCAGAACCTACCATCACCAATGTTACAAGCGGTGATGAAGCGGTTGCATCAGTAGAGAAGAATGTTTCTGAGGAAGACAGTGGGTTTACAGTAACAGGATTAAAGGCTGGTACAACAATGATTACCGTAGAATATACGGTACAAGATGGAGAGAAAACCCTTTCGGGTACCAGAACTTATGAGGTGAACTGTAAAGAGTGTACCTATGGATACATGACCACTATAAGTGGAATAGGGTTATATAAGTTACTACCAACGGAGGCATCAGAGATCACCTATTCTCTGTATAAATATTATTATGATGAGAACCATGAGTATCAAAGCGATGAAATTACAGATTTCAACGGCTTTAGGTTTGAAGTAATCCCTATGGAAGATAGTGATGCCCTCATTACCACTAGTGTTACCGATAATAAGGTAACCGTAACAGCCTTGGATACAGGTTTCGGCTCATTTTCTGTTATTGTTAAGCAAGACGAGAATGTGGTATGTAGAGATGAACAATCTTTTTCTATTCAAACGGAACGTTATATCTTGGGTTATACAGAGGAAACGAAGTTACCAGATACCTGGTATGTAGGGGATACAAAGACTAGAACTCTACAACTAATAAGAAAGTATGTAGAGAATAATCAGGTGATGACTGAGGAAGTAACTGAGAATGTACGTTTTGAATGGAGCTCGAATCTGAATTTAGAGGAAGAGCTCATGAATATTAACTTTAATAACAAAGACGTAACTTTTACTGCTAAGAATAAAGGGTATGTTTCTGGAAGAATAGATGCCTATATCGATAACATTGAAGGGATTGTGGCTTCTACAGAGTATTTTGATTTCTATGTAGAACCTGTAATTTCAGATAATGGATCCACTAATTTTGAGATTTGTGTGAACCAGGAAAGAACTATGTACTTATGGAGTATTTCTGTCAGAGGGGAAGAGGCAGAACCTACCATTACCAATGTTACAAGTAATGATGAAGCGGTTGTAACAGTAGAGAAGAGTGTATCAGGGGACAACAGAGGATTTCTGGTAACAGGATTAATGGCTGGTACAACAACGATTACCATAGACTATACGGTACAAGATGGAGAGAAAACCCTTCCGGGTAGCAGAACATATGAGGTGAACTGTAAAGAGTATACCTATGAGTATAGTAGCACAATAAGTGGAACAGGATTATATAAGTTACTACCAACGGAGACTTCTGAGATTACCTATTATCTGAACAAAATTTATTATGATAAAAACCATGAATATCAAAGCGAAGAAATTACAGATTTTAGTGGTTTTAGCTTTGAAGTGAACCCTGAGGATGATAGTGATTCCTTCATTACCACTAGTGTTGCCGGTAATAAAGTAACTGCTACAGCTTTAACTGCAGGCAGAGGCTTCTTTACTGTAATGATTAAGCAAGGGGAGCAAGTGGTTTGTAACGAAGATCAATATTTTTCTATTCAAGCAGAACGTTATTTCTTGGGCTATACAGATGAAACGGAACTACCATATACCTGGTATGTGGGAGATACAAAGAATAGAACCCTACAATTGCTCAAAAAATATGTTGAGAATGATCAGATAAGGACTGAAGAAGTAACTGAGGATGTACGTTTTGTATGGAACTCGGATGAAGATACGGAAGAAGACCCAATGAATGTTAGCATAAATAATAAGGAAGTAACCTTTACTGCTAAGAATAGCGGGTATGTTTATGGAAGAATAGATGCCTATATGGGTGAAAGTGAAGAGCTCTTAGCTTCTATAGAAGATATTTCATTCTGTGTAGATTCTGTAATTGAAGATTATTATTCAAGGAATCTTGAGCTTTGTGTGAATCAGAACTATTATGAAAGTAATGACTATGTTAATGTCAGAGGAAAAGAAGTAAGATTTTCTATTACCAACGTTACAAGTAGTGACACGGAGATAGCTTCAGTAAAAAGAATCAATAACTATGACGGTTCAGAGCTTAGAATAACAGGGCAAAAGGTTGGTACAGCAACGGTCACAGTAGAATATACGGTAAGGGATGGAGAGAAAGACATCACAGGAAGCAGAACTTATAAGGTGAACTGTCAAGAATATAGGATTGAATGTTCATCTGAGGGGGATTATCAGCGTCTATCTCATTTATTACCAACACAGAACTCTGAGATAGTGTTTACCGCATCTAAAGTGACTTATGATGAGAACAATCGAAGTCATGAAGAAGAGTTTAAGGACTTTACCATAGACTATCAGATGCAAACAGATAACGACAATGTTGTTCAGGTTAGTAAATCAGATAATAAACTAAAGATTACTGCAGTAGAGGCAGGCTCTGGCAACATATACGTTGAATTGAAGCAGAATGATAAAATAATATATGATAATACATATTATTACTCTGTAGCTAATCAACGTTGCTTCTTAGAGTATCAGGGAACTAAGGAGTTGTATCCAAAACAAGTCGTATCTGGTCCTACCTTTAACCGTTATTATTATGAAGAAGGAAAAATTAAACAAGAGATTATAACGGATGCAGTGATAACCTGTGAGGACAATAATCTTATTACTTATAATAATGGAATCATAACTGCATCTGATAAGGAAGGCACCGCTGGGGTATATTTCTTCTGTAAATATAAAGGTGACAATTATGAACAGTATGTTGTTTTTGATGTTGCTATGCCGAACATTACCTATACGGGTAACTTGTTCGAACAGGATAAACTGAAGCTATCAATCCGTCCATTCCCTGAGATAAATGAGGAGTATAGCCTTTTGTGGTCTGTAAAAAATGCGGAAGGTGAAGAAAGTACAGATGCTTTAGCAACTATCGCATCTAATCCAGATGGATCAGCTACGTTATCCGGCATAAAACCTGGACATATCATTGTAACAGCAATCTATAAAAAAGGAACAGAGGAGCTCTGGAGAGCAGAAGAAAGAAACCTAACGGTTCAAAAATCCCTCCGCAGTATTCTTGAGAATACAGAAGAGTCTATCTGTGTAAATGAAAGAAAATATATTACAGCAGGAGATTTTAGAATAAATAATACTTCCTATGATACTACCATTACTAAGGTTACCAGTAGTGATCCTAACATAGTGGAAGTGCTCAACGATACTAAGAGTACCAATGAGGACGGTTATAATGTATTTAGCATTTATCTGAAAGGAAAGCAAGTTGGAGATGCCAATATTATAATCGACTATATGTATAAAAATAAGGACGGGCAGTTTATTAAAAACGTTGAAACTGTAAAAATGACAGTGGATGATTTTAGTTATTCTACTTTCCTAAGTACTCCTTCCGATCAAGGTGTTCCTGGCGATCGTATACCGTTGTCAGTAAAAGTGCGTAGATATGGATATGGGGAAGATGGGAATCGATTAAGTGAGGATGTAGATCCGTCAGAATTCAATATAGAGTATGAAGTAAGTGACACCTCGGTTGCTACAGTAGAGGGCAATACGTTAATCTTTAGTACAACTGCAAATCCTGGTGCGGAGGTAAAGGTTTGGCCGATTGTAAAGATAGGTGATAACAAACCTATTGAAGATTATTATTCTCTGTATTTTAATATTGTGTCCAGCTATGGTATGGTAAAAGGCCTATCAGGGAATAGAATCTACATAGCAGAGGGAGAAACTAAGACAATATCTCCTGAATTCTACCTCTATGATATGAGTAACCCAAAGGGAAGGAAGATAGAGGATTCAGAATTATTATGGAGAACATGGTCTTATGAGGAAGATGATGATGGGGTTGCTGTATACGATGCCAATATTACAAGTAAGTACTGTTCTGCAAAAGGTATGACTATTACAGGTGGAAAGAAAGGCATTCAGACACTTACGTTAGCCGCATCCTATATGGATGAGAATAATATCAAAAGATATGTAACCGATAGTATCTATGTAGAAGTTATACCAGAAGAGATTCCTGTGTTGACACTTAATGAAAGTGCAACAGTTACGCCTCCAAGTACCTTCTATAAGATCACACCTGAGGCAGATGGTGATTATATAGTAACATCAAAGGACAATAATTATCCTCGTATCCAAGTGTTTAACGAGAAGTGGGAGGAGTTAGGTGATTACCGACATGAGGACTCAGAATATGAAAATCAGTTCTCTTTACATCTTTCGTTGAAAGCAGATACCACGTATTATCTACGAACAGCGGGTACAAATGATTCTGGGTATTTTGAAGATTATACCATAACGCTGACAATGAATACAGGTAACTTGCCTAAGAAGATAGGTACATGCACCATAAAGGTAGCAGAGCAGCTTGTATATACGGGAAAAGATCAAGTACCAACTGTTACAATAATGGATGGAGATTATAAACTTCAAGAAGGTACGGATTATGTGCTTGAGACACCGAAAGATAGCAGTCGGATAGGAGAGTATGAACTTACAATAGCCGGCAAAGGAAATTATTTGGGCAGTGTTACCAAATACTATTCCATTACTGGAATCAAACTGACAGACCAAATGGTACAACCATATAAGTCGGCATTTATTTATAGTGGAAATGAACAGAAGCCAGAGATTGTACTGAAGGATGGAGAGGTTACCTTGATACCTGGAACTGACTATATCATTGATTACGGAAATGACTGCAAGAATGTAGGAAGCTATGTAATCAAGGTGATTGGACAGGGGATTTACCGAGGAGAATTATCCATACCATTTGTGATTCATGACAAAACAAGTATTGCATCCTACAAGGTTATCTTATCTAAAGAAAGTGCAGTCTATGACGGTAAACAAAAGGCAAAGCCAACAATCACCGTAACTAACGGTCAGAGTTCTCTTAAAGCAGGAGAAGAGTATAGTCTTTCTTACAGTGGAGATTACACCAATGCTGGAAGCCATACCATTACCATTACTGGAATAGGCAACTATAGTGGTACAATCACTAAAGTATTCACGATTCATAAAGCCTCCAAGGTTCTGGCCTTTACAAATACATCACTGAAAAAGACATATGGTGAGAAAGCATTTACAGTTGCTTTGACAAATGCCTCTGTAAAAACGGTCCAATATACTTCTTCAGATACTAAGGTTGCGAAGGTAGATAGCAAAGGTTTAGTTACTATTGTTGGAGCTGGAAAGGTGACAATCACTGCAAAATATGCTGGTGATAAAAACTATAATAGCAAAACAGCATCCTATTCTTTACAGGTTGCGAAAGCCAATAATAGTATTACGGCAAGTAATGTAATAAAAACAGCTTCCACTAAGAAACAAACCTTCAAACTGAAGGTGACATCCAAATATAAAACCACCATCAGTTATCAGTCCAATAATAAAGCAGTGACGATAAAATCTGGAGTAGTGACCATCGACAAGAACTTTGTTGGGAAGGTAGACATTACCATTAAGGGAGCAGCCAATGCAAACTGGAATGCTAGTAGTAAGAAGATTAGTCTGACTGTTAACCCTGTGGGAACCAAATTAGCATCCCTAAAGAAGTCCAAGAATAAGATTGCAATCAAATGGAACAAAAATACACAGGTCTCTGGCTATGAGATCCAGTACTCCACAGACAAGAACTTTAAAAAAGTCACTACTATAGGCATCAAAAAGTCCAGTACCACCAGCTATCAGACTGGCAAGCTTAAAACCTCAAAAGTGTATTATGTTCGTATTCGGACCTATAAGACGTTAAATAAGGTTAAGTACTATTCTGGATGGAGCAGTGTATTAAAAATAAAGCTGTAGTAGCTGAGGCTATGGGATCGTAATTACATAGTTAGTGAGTATTAGTAATGAAACAGGGAGCATTCGCCCTGACTGATGATAATCAGCCAGTGTGATACTCCCTGCTTTTATCATGCACCACCAAGACTTGTGGATGAATATCCTTTAATAATGGCATGGATTCTTTTCCTTTCGCTGGTTTCAGCATAATCTTTTTTATTATCTTTGGGATAGTGATAGGGGGTATTATATTTGTTATTGTAAAAGGTCTTATGACCTGGAACAAAAATAATCATTCTCCAAGACTTACTGTAGATGCGACAATTATTTCAAGGCGAATGGAGTTGCAGGTTGATGGCAGTGAGTATGGCATGTTGGCAGAAGGAGACAGAGGCTAATTGACGTTTCAAGGGTCGCGTTATCTTGAATTTAAAAGAATATATTGATAGGAAGCCACATTTAATTATATAGAGGAATATAAGGGAAGAAGTCTCCATCATAGGATGGAGGCTACTTTTATGTTAGGATTTTAGTAACATTATCTTCACATTTTGTATTGAGTTCCAATCATTCAGCAAAAATAGACTTTTTGTCGATTGATGATTAAGAATTTCTATGTTATAGTTCATATCAGAAACAGGTTGTTAAAGAAAGCATTACAAGTTAGGAGACGATGTCATGTCGGTAATTGAAGTAAGTCATCTTACCAAAGACTACGGAAGTGGCCGAGGAGTATTTGATGTTTCAATCTATGTGAAAGAAGGTGAATGTTTCGGCTTTCTTGGACCCAATGGTGCCGGGAAGACAACTACAATTCGCCATTTGATGGGCTTTTCTAAGCCACAGAGGGGAAAGTGTTCCATTGCAGGATTAGATAGCTGGCAATATGCGGCAAACCTAAAGAACACAGTAGGCTATCTTCCGGGAGAGGTTGCCCTGCCAAGGGGCTTAACTGGTGTGGAATTTTTAACTATGATGAAGAAGATGCGTAAGATGCAGGATGACCGCTATCTGAAGGAATTGCTTGATCGATTTGAGTTAGATCCAGCTATGGACATTCACCAGATGAGCCTTGGAGTGAAACGAAAACTTGCAGTGGTGACGGCATTTATGCACGATCCGGATATTCTGATTCTAGATGAGCCAACTTCAGGATTGGACCCAATTATGCAACAGATCTTCATCCAGTACGTATTGTCAGAAAAGGCCAGAAATAAAACAATCCTGCTTTCCTCCCATATCTTTCATGAGATAGATGCAACTTGCGATCGCATTTCCATTATTAAGGATGGTAAGATTGAAGCAGATTTTGAGGCATCAGAGCTTAATAATCGTAGTCAGAAGATATATCGTGTCACCTTTTTAGATAAAGAGTCCTATAAGATCTTTACCGATATGCCTTATCAGTTCACGTCAAAAAACCCTGGCAAGTTAAGAGCCAGAGTGACGGTACAAAAAGAAGAGGTTAATCAACTTATTAATGATATTGCAGAGCTTAACGTTACCGATTTTCAGGAGATTCCGTTTACTTTAGAGGATTATTTTATGCAGTTCTATAAGGAAGAACGGACCTTTGAGGGGGTACGATGATGAAGGAAACAGTCATTGAGATAAAGAATCTGACTAAGGATTATGGGAATAGTAGAGGAATTTTTGATATTAGCCTAGAAGTAAAACGTGGAGAAGTCTATGGTTTTATTGGAACCAACGGCTCCGGGAAAACAACTACCATTCGTAATATGATGGGCTTTATTCGCCCAGATTATGGAGAAGTAAGCATATTAGGCATGGATTCCTGGAAGAAATCCGTGGAAATCAAGAGGTATGTCAGCTACGTTCCTGGTGAAATCGCCTTTCCACGGTTAGCGACTGGCTCAGTATTTTTAAAATCCCAGGCAGAATACCTGGGTGTTACGGATTATACCTATATGAATGAATTAATTAGTCGATTTCAGCTGGATCCAACTGCGAATCTGAAGCGAATGAGTAAAGGGATGAAGCAGAAGACAGCACTAGTTGCTGCACTTATGGGAGATAAGGAAATCTTAATCTTAGATGAGCCTACGACAGGTCTGGACCCTCTCATGCGAGACGTATTCTTAGATTTGATTCGGGAGGAAAAGGCAAAGGGAAAGACCATATTTATGTCTAGCCATATCTTTGAAGAGATTGAGGAGGTCTGTGATAAGGCAGCCATGATAAAAGATGGCCATCTCTTTGATTTGATGGATGTGTATGAGTTACGCCATAAGGCTATGAAGACCTTTTATGTTACCTTTGTAAATCCGGTAGATCTAGACCATGTAAAGAGTAGATGTGGGTCTTTCTATGGGATAGAAGAGACGGCTTCTAATACCTTAAAAATGATATTTCCAATGAAGGACACAAAGCACATATTATCCATTCTAAAGAATTACAAGGTCTCCTCCTTGTCAGAGGAACATGACACACTAAAGAATCGCTTTATAACAGTATTTGAGAAAGGAGAAAAAGAGAATGCTGGCAGATAATAAAGCAACGAGGTTTTTTTCAGGACCTCTTATGAAACAAAATGTGAAGGCAAACTGGATTTTAGCGGTGGTGGTTGCTCTGATTATGTGCATGCTGACCAGTGTAATAAATTTTGCTAACAGCGTCATAGATACCTCGGGAGTGGAAGATGAGGTACAGGAAGCTCAGGCAGACTTTTATTCTCATCTATATGGCATTGCTTCTTATAATGAGCAGTCAGGAGCTAAGCTTTCCTATGAAGATTTTACAACTACCAAGGATCATGCGGCCTATGACCAGGTGTTTGCCATGATATCGAAGCAGTCTGAAAATGATTTTAGCAGTGACAAGTTTGCTAAAGCGGCAAAGGTACTAGAGGATACAGACACCTCCATAGACACCTATGTACGTCAGTTTCAATATGTATATGCCCTTGGTAATACCAAAGGTTGCTTTGATGGTGGGGAATTAAGTGTTGATGACATGATGCAAACCTTGTTAGAGACCATGGGAGTTAATCCTGATTTGGTTAAAAACTTAAGTAAAATGGATACCACGGCGTTAATGAATACCATGTATTTTACCGTAATGGGGCTTTTGCCAATCTTTTTATTTATCGTCATTGTGGCCAATTCCCTGATTGCCAGCCAAGTGGACAGTGGCTCTATGGCATATGTGCTTTCTACCCCAACGAAACGATCGGCAGTTGCCATTACCCAGGCGGTATTTATGATGGTATCACCACTTGTGATTCTTACCATAGTATGTATTTCTCGTATTGTATCCTCGTGGATTTTGTTTGGGGACCCTTCCGTGTTGGAAAACCTATATCTCTATCTTGGAATGTACCTATTAGTGGAAGCAGTAGGAGCCCTTTGTTATATGGGTAGTTGCTTCTTTAATCGAAGCAGTAAGTCCATGGCATTTGGCGGAGGACTTGCTGTATGGTTCTTCTTGGCCTCCTTACTTGGAATGTTTGGCTCAGATAATATGGTCAACTTAGGCATGGGCGTGGAAGAGCTTGGTATCTTTAATAAGCTTACTTTGGTAGGGCTATATGATATTACCGCCATTGAAACCGTAGGAACGGACTCTGTGGATGATTCTTTTGTGTGGAAGTTTGCAGTCCTTTTTGGAATCGCAGTTGTCTGCTATGTAATTGGCTTTGTGCGATTTAAGAAGAAAGACTTGCCATTATAAAAAGATAATAGATTGGAGGAGGGTACGATATGAGTAAAAGAGTAAATCGTCTATTGATGATTGCAGGACTAGTATTTTCACTTACAGGCATTATCTTTCTTTGTATTGCTATCTTTGCGGATAAGAATAGCAATTGGTTTCTTAGTATTGCACTGGGGTGTACGCTGGTCTCCAATCTATTTCATATAACTCGCAAAAGAAGAAGGAAAGACTGACAGAACTGCTTTGTAAGATAGTTTTTATATAGGAAGCCTTCAATCCCTTGAATGGAAGGGATTGAAGGCTTCTTTTTTACTCGGAAAACAATTTTGGGGTAACATCATCAAAATTATCTGGTGTTATTTCTGATAATACGCCACTAAAGCGGACTCTAAAAAATGTATTGTCTTTATACTCAACAACGAATTCAAAAGTTTGATAATCCTCCAACTCATCAGCACCGGAAGTATCGCTATCCCATTCAAAAACTTTCGCGTCACGTAAAGATATTAAAAACTGATTAATCTCTTCCTTAGTAATAGGCGTTGCCTCTGCCGAACTCAAACTTGAAAAAATATAGGAGTTTTTAGAGAAATATTTTTTATTTTTCACTAGATCCCACAAAATACTCTTTGTAGAAGTATTTATATTCATATAAAAGCCAATTCTCTTAATTCCGTTGAGATAATCAGACTTTCTATTATGACTGGAATCATCAAACATGTATGTAACATCATTTACTTTTGCCTCTTTTTCATATGCCTGTAGAAGTTCCTTGATATTTTCATCCTTTACGCTCTCAGAAGTCAATTCAGAGTATGCAATAAATGCATTAAGATCCACCTCTTTATAATCCTTCTCCTCGAGTGATGCCATTTTAATCAGTTCACTTTCAGTGATTAGTGGTATTTTTTTTATTTCCATGCCATTTTCTCCTTTTGAACAAGCTATTATTGATATTCCTAACATACCTAGCATAACAATTATAGAAAATTTCTTTAACATTATTTCTCCCCTCTAGTGGCCATAGACTCTGCCATTTCATCCAAAAACTTTTTGGCATTAGGAAACCGTTTAATGAAAGCGTTCATGGCTTTCTTATTGCAGGTTGCATAGTAACCCCAATGTCCATAAGTGCCATGAATGATATTATTTGTTATGCCCCCATATACATCGCTTGCAGCCTCATTAACTGCACCTTGCAAAGATAATTCATAAGCTTTTTGAACTTTTTGCAGAATATCCTGTTCTTTAGTAGTTAATGAATCAAGGCTTTTATTCTTTGCAGACATAATATAGTCTAAAACGTGCTTTGCAATAGTTTTGTCAGAGGTTTAGATGCTAATAGTCGACCTTACATCCTTACGCACATCGGCATAGATAACATTATATTCATAACCACTCCATCCCCTTTATACAATTTGCTGCCTATCCTATAAGTCCTATAAATCAAAATCAGATATCTAAGACGTAATAACTATATAATAGTATATATTTTAGTGTATATTCCCATAATATGTCAATACATTGCGACATATTAACTCCACGATAGCCTATATTACTATACAGATATAAATATAAATAATTGACTAAGATTTCCAGAAGATGTAAACTGTTATTAAAAGGCTGTATAAGCAATCATAGGGGAGGAAATATATGTCTGAATCATCGTTGCGTGCTAGTATCCAAAGTAATAATAATCAAATCAGTGAGTATAGGGCACGAATTGCAGACTTAAAGAAAAAGATTCAAGAGCTGGACACGTTAAAGAGTAAGTTCATTAAGATGCAAGAAGAGTTTGGAAAGGAACAGGTTACAAGAAAGAAACGACTCAATCAAATTACGAATACGGTAAATCGTAATAAGATTTACACCAACTATTACTCAGGCATGTCTACTTTATTGGATGGAAAAGAGTTTCAGAAAGCTTACAATGGTCCCAATGAGGCCAATAGAAAGATAACCACTAAAATTGGGCAACTACAAGAAAAGATTAGTTCCTATAATTCTAGTATAAGTAGTCTGCAAAGCAGCAATAACCGTCTATGGGAAGAGATTTCTAGGCTAAATTCTAAAAAGTAGGGGGAGATATCATGAAACGAGACTTTACTGATAATGCAAAAAAGGAACTTTTGGAATTGGTCAAAGAAGTGGAAGATGATAAATGGTGTAGTTTTACCGACTGGTTTGGTGACAGATGGCTTGATATCAGTGCATGGTGTGGCAATCTGGATGTTCAAGATTATGTGAATGACATTACCGCTTATCACAAAAAGGTTATAGATAAGAACAATACTACAGCTGGTGACATCGAGAAGATATTTACAGATGTCAATCATATCAGTACGAACTATTTCTCAAGGTTTACAGCCCTGATGCTTAATTTGCAGGGGTATAACAAAAATATAAAAGCCTTGGCTACCACAATCAATCCTACAGCGAAATTATTTACACCAACATATGTAGGCCCAAAACTTAAGGAGGCTATACAACAGTATCTCACTGAAAGTGATGCGCTTGAAAAGATAGCAGGGGATGGACTAAGTGAACAGGAAGCGCAAAACATGAATCCTGCAACCATGCAGACTATTTTGGACGGTTATGTTGACATGCTTACAAAGGTGGCGCCAAATGTAAGTGTAGGAGAGACACTTGAGATTCCTATAGGTCCAGGTACCTGTGTTTACTATAAGAATTCAGCAGCAGTTAACGGTGCCATAAATCTTACTGTAAATAATGCAATTAATGATCAACGATTAGATTTTAAAGGGTTTTCATCTAAAGTAAACTTAGATGAAAATGGGAACAATTACGTGACAATCAATAGCACTGGCTCTATGGCATTGTCCAGTTCGGTTACCATAGGCAATACTACATATACAGCAAGTTCCGGCCTTAGTAACTGGGGGTCTTCTGTATATATGGAATATTCTATTAAGACCAATATAGAAGGCGGGAGTGTGACATCTGCTATAGGAATGAAGCAAAGTGGTAATTCTAATTGGAAGCCACTTCCTGTACCAGTTACCGTAGAGTCGCCATATACCTGTCAAATACCGGATATTGATTGGGAAGAAGTTGGAAAGGTTATTTTAACAGCTGTAGTCATAGTAGGAGTCACTTATCTGATAGTACAAACTGGGGGAGCAGCGGCTGTAGTTTTAGTAGCTGTTTAATGGGGAGGAGAATGATGAGAAGTAAAAGAATAATAGGAGTTTTACTAACGTTGATCTATATGGTAACAGTTCTATGTGCCTGCTCGAAAAATCAGCAACAGGAACAGGCAAAGACATACTATATACCACCATCCTATTATAAGATTGCAGGAATTAAACCGGAGGTAGATGTTAATTCAATTAAAGCAAAGGGAAGCGAATATTGCTCGGATGTATCTATCAAAGACGGCGGTATGGAGATTAAATTAACAAAGACACAATTGAACAATGTGAAAGAGGAATTTGCTCATCAATTCAAAGAATACTCTGATAAGCTTTTAAAAGTGAATTCTAACTATGGGATAGAGCAAAGTGCTGATTATACGTCCCTTATGTTTAAAGTGGATAAACAGATTTCGAAGTTCGACATTTTTCCAAATGTGGGGATGTTACTTACTTGCAATGCAACACAGCAAATTCTTCATACAGGTTCCTCCGATTGGAGTATGCATGTAAAGTTTGTTAACTATAAAACAGGGAAGACTGTTGCAGAGGCAGAACTACCAGAGGATGAATTAGCATTTGGAGAGAAAGAATGGAACGAGAGTAATTAATAAAAATAATTAAGGTAACAGAACCTATCAGACTCTGTTACCTTAATTTAGTGAAAGCATTATTTTCTGAACTGAGCTGCAATCTTAGAGTCAGTCTCTTCAACAACCTTAGCAGTTGATTTTAAAGCAGTGGAGATATCATCAATAAGCTCTTTAGCTTTTACAAAACCTGGACGAAGTTGAGCAAACTTTGCAGCATAAGCAGCACTTGCATCACCTTCCCACTCACTTTGTAAGTTCTTGAGTAAGCCGTCCATCTTTTTGATAATGTCCTGAAGTTTAACTGCCTCAGCGGTGTATTCACCTGCCCTGGTTCTCATTGTTTCCGGTGTCATTCTAATTTGATTAGCCATTATTAATCCTCCCTTCCCCTAGTTTGTCTATGACTAATAGCGTATCGCTAGAGCCACCCTGTAAATATAAAAGTTAATAATACAAGATGATTACATATCCATATTATCCCAAATGAAAATTGTAGTCAAGGTAAATAGTAAATATATAGAAAGAATATATAAAATATGGAAATTAAATATTATGTATGATACTATATAAATGAGAAATGTTAAATGAGAAATTTATGAAAGTGTAATAAGGAAATGATTATCTTTACATAAAATCGCAGGAGGGGTAAAAAAATGTTTAAGAAGAGAAAGTTACTAAGGGGAGGAATGGCAGTCTTAATCTTATTTATAATCTTGTGTTGGGCAGGTCCAACATCAAGGGCAGAAACAACAACAGTCTGTACAGTGAATGGGAAACCTTGCGATTCCTTTAACACTGCGTTGTCGGAAGCTGTGAGGATGTCACAAGAGAATAGTGAGAGGAAGGCTCTTGTAGAAGTAAATGCAGATTGTGATCTGCTCTACAATGAGAACATTCATTTGGGAGACTTTACAACAGGCGATGCATTTGAATTGAACGAGGAGATAGAGATTACCTTAGATTTAAAGGGGCATAAAGTTGCCTATAAAGCTATATATTCAACCTCACCTCCTATGCTTCCGATAGCAAAGAACTGTTCCTTTATACTCAAAGATTCTGTTGGTGGTGGTGAATTATACTCACAAAGTGGCACCCATACAATGGTATGTGTGTACTATGGGGGGAAGTTTACTATGGAAAGCGGGACGATACGTACTATGGTTGGCCCAGGGGTAGACGAGAATCCATTTATACTAAAAAGTGGGACCGGAATATATCAGATATATGGTGGTATAGTGATTATCAATGGGGGAAGTGTCTATGCTGGAAGACCACTACATATACGAGGACCATATGGTGATATTCCTTATCAAATTCAAATCAATGGTGGACTTTTTCAAGGGGTTGGGGCCTCCATTATTAATACAAGTTCCCCTGTATCTATTAATGGTGGCAGTTTTATTAGTACATACAATAAGAAGGTAAAAGATAACATTTGCTGTGCTTTGCGACTGCTTTATTATAAAGAACCACCTCTTCTCGCAGTAAGGATTAATGGTGGTACATTTAAGGCATTGGATGCAGGAATAGCATTTTTTGAGATAGAGGATAGTTCACTTGAGTGGTTTAGTACCGCCTTGTTACCACAATGTATGACAAATGGGTACAATCTATACGGTAGTAATAATCGAGTAGCAAGTTTGGCAAAAACGATGGTTGTTAATCCACCTGATAATGATTATACCTATAATACATATGAGTATTTGACCTATACTCCAAGCTATGTCAGGGCGACAAAAGGCGGAATGGTGAAGATTGTAGCCAATGGAGGAGTGGTCAATCAATCAAAAGTTTCCATTGGTTACAATGGAGGGTTTGCCTCACTTCCGGTACCCAAAAAGACTGGATATATATTTACGGGCTGGTACTCGAAAATTCTAGGAGGACAGAAGATAACGTCCTCTACAAGATATACAGCGCAGTCACCACAGATGCTATACGCACACTGGGAACCCATACGAGTGACACTTTCATTTGATGCAAACAGGGGAACTAAGTTAGTAAAGAAAGCCATAACTGCAATATATGGTAAGAAGATTGCATCCTTGCCAAGTGTACAGAGAAGAAGCTATCAGTTCATAGGATGGTATACCAAAAAGGTAGGTGGAACAAAAGTAACAGCTTCTACCGTGTCAAAGTATATAAATAAGGCTACTTTGTATGCCCGTTGGTCTAAGGTAACCGTCAAGAAAACCAGTATTACCAGTTTGAAAAGTAAGTCAAAAAAGCTCTCCATAAAGTGGAAAGCCATTTCTGGAGCCAAGGGATATCAAATTAGTCTTTCTACTTATACGAGCTTTAAAAAAGGTGTGAAGACATATCAGGTTACAGGTAAAAGTAAGACAATTACAAAGCTCAAGAAAGGTAAGCGGTATTACATACGGATACGGGCATTCACATATGACTCCACAAAGAGCAAGGTATATGGGACGTGGAGTAAGACAAGATACATAAGAATACGGTAAGAATAAGAGCAGAATGAGGTTCTGTATGTTGGGAGGAGAATAATGAGATATAAATACAGAATAGTAGGAGTACTATTAATGATGTTATACACGATAGCAGCTCTTTGCTCCTGTTCGAAGAATCAGCAATCGGAGGATGAGACAGAACAGGTAAAGACTTACTATATACCACCATCCTATTATAAGATTGCAAGAGTTGAACCAAAGATAGACGTTGATGCTATTAAATCAAAAGGAAAAGATTACTATACTGATGTATATGTGAAAGATGGAGGAATGGAGATTAAACTAACGGAGGGACAACGGGAGAAAACGCTAATTTTGTTTGCCCAGAATTTTGAAAAAAATAAAGATAAGATTTTAAAGAAAAATTCCACATTTAAAATAGAGCAAAGCGCGGATTATATGTCCCTCACGTTTATAACAGACGAACATATTGTTGAGTTTGAGTTTACTCCATATGTTATGTTATTAATTACAGGTAATATATACCAGCAAATTCTTCATACGGGTTCATCTGATTGGAGTACTCATGTTAAGTTTGTCAACGGTCATACCGGGAAGACTGTCATAGAGGGTGATTTACCAAAGGATCCATTCTCATTTGGAGAGAAAGAATGGAAGGAAAGTTATAATTAATAAATTGGAAGACTACTGGTTTCAGTAGATAGGGGAGTATATGAAAAGAGATTTTACAGAAAATGCAAAAAATGAGCTTTTAGGATTAGTAAAAGAAGTAGATGATGAGGACTGGTGTGGTTTTACTGACTGGTTTGGTGACAGATGGCTTGATCTAAGTGCATGGTGTGGCAATCTGGATGTAAAAGATTATGTAGATAATATAACTTCGTATCACAAGAAGGTGATTGATAAGAATAACACCACAGCAGAAGAGATTGAAAAAATCTTTACCGATGTACATAATGTTAACACTAATTATTCGTCAAGGTTTACTGCACTATTGCTCAATCTACAAGGATATAATAAAAGTTTGAGAAGCTTGGCAAAGACAATACATCCATCCTTTGGATCATTTAACCCAAATTATGTAGGACCAAAGCTTAAGGAGGAGATACAACAGTATCTTGATGAAAGTGGGTTGCTTGACAAGATAGCTGGAGATGGACTGAATGATGAGGATGTAGATAACATGAATCCTGAAATCATGCAAAAACTTCTGGAGGGCTATGTAGAGGTGCTTACTAAGGATAGACCTAATGTAAATGTAGGACAGACCCTTGAAATCCCTATAGGTCCTGGTACTTGTATCTATTATAAGACTGGAACCACTGTAAAGGGGAATACAGATATTACAATAAACAGTACGATTAATGATCAGAGATTAGATTTTAAAGGATTCTCCTATAAAGTAAAATTGGATGACAAAGGAAGGAATAATATTTCATTTGGAACGGATGGTTCTATGGCAAAATCAACTTCTATTACCATAGGAAATACTTCTTACACGATTACCGCTGGAGCAAAAGTCTGGTCAAGAACTACATATCTTGAAAACTCCATCTCGACAAAGATAGAGGGTGGTAGTGTGTCATCTGCTGTAGGGATTAAACAGACAGGTCAGAGCAACTGGAAATCACTTCCGGTACCTGTTACAGTAGAATCCCCATACATCAGTCAAATCCCGGATATTGATTGGGAAGAAGTAGGGAAAAAGGTAGCGATTGGTGTTGGGACGATTGTAGTCATAGGAGCAGTTGTATATACTTTTGTACCATCAGGAGGAACATCAGCAGGACTAGCTACATCGATTATACCTATGCTAGAAAAAATTAAATAGATTTATATGTTAATAGTCGGAAGGAGAATAATAATGAGTAAACAAATAAGTCTTTATGATAGCAATATTGTTGCAGAGATACCTGAGAATTTTACATTAATGACACGAGAAGAAGCTCAGGAGTTCTTTAAATTAGAGGCCCCAGAGCAGGCATATAGTAATGAGAATAAGTCAGCATTTATTACTTTGAATAGGAATGAATCGGAGTTGACCTCAGAAGGAATTGAAAAACGGCTAAATGAATACTATACCATACATACTAGGGTAGTTCCCAATTTTAAGAATCCTAGTTTAGCAAAGCGCTCCCTGGAAAATGGCGTGGAGATAGGTGCATTCCAGTACACATCAACTTCCGCAACAAAAGATTTATATAATACTTGTCTGCTAATTCCAGTGGATGGAAAGGAAGTTGTAATGACCATGCATTGTGAACTGGAGCAGGCAATGACACAGGGGAAGGAGTTTATGGACGTACTTGCCTCCGTTAGGTGGGAGGAAAACAATGAGCAATAATCACAAAATGATAGGAGCGCTATTAATGATATTATTTATGATAGCAGCTTTTTGCTCCTGTTCCAAGAATCAACAAACAGAACAGGTAAAGACTTACTATATACCGCCATCCTATTACAAGATTGCAGGCATTGAACCTGAGGTAGATGTTGCTGACATTAAAGCAAAAGGAAGTAGTTACTGTACAGATGTGTATACTAAAGATGGAGGAATGGTGATTAAGTTAACGGAGAAACAGTGTGAGAAAATAAAAAGTGAGTTTACTCAAGAATTAAAAAAAATGATGGATAAGATTTTAAAAGTAAATGCCAAGTTTAAAATAGAACAAAGCCCTGATTATAAGGTTCTCACATTTACAGCAGACGAACAGATTACTGAATTCGAGGTTTATCCAAATTTAATATTATTGATTTCAAGTAATATAACCCAGCAAATTCTTAATACGGGTTTATCCAAGTGGAGTCTTCATCTTAAGTTTGTTAACTGCCATACTGGGAAAACAGTAATAGAAGGAGATTTACCAAAGGATCAAATCTCGTTCGGAGAGAAAGAATGGAAGGCAAGTTATAATTAATAGAAAGGTCTGGTGGGAAATTGATGTCACCAGACTTTTTACTTTGTAGTTATATGTGCACCACATATCACCCCGGCCCATCCAAGGATACCATAGGTCAAAGGGGGTCAAAAATGTTAAAAATTATATGTAAGAATATATAAAAATATACTAATATATGGAAAGACAAAGATTTATATGATAATATAAAAATGTGGGAAGGGTAATTCGTTTACGCGTTCACATGACAATATATCAGATGGGGGTAAAAAAGTGTTTAAGAAGAGAAAATTACTAAGGGGAGGAATGGCAGTCTTTGTATTATTTATAATCTTGTGTTGGGCAGGTCCAACATCAAGGGCAGAAACAACTGCAGTCTGTACTGTGAATGGGGAACCTTGTGATTCCTTTAACACTGCGTTGTCGGAAGCTGTGAGAATGTCACAGGAGAATAGTGAGAGGAAGGCTCTTGTAGAAGTAAATGCTGATTGTGATTTGATTTACAATGAGAACATTCATTTGGGGGACTATACAACAGGTGATGCGTTTGAATTGAACGAGGAGATAGAGATTACCTTAGATTTAAAGGGACATAAAGTTGCCTATAGACCTAGATATTCAACCTCGCCTCCTATGCTTCCAATAGCAAAGAACTGTTCCTTTATACTCAAAGATTCTGTTGGGGGTGGTGAACTATACTCAGCTAGTGGCACCTATATGATAGTATATGTGTACTATGGGGGAAAGTTTACTATGGAAAGCGGGACTATACGCACTATGGTCAGTCCGGATGTAGAGGAAAATCCGTTTGAATTAAAAAGTGGAACTGGGATATATCAGATATATGGTGGAATCGTAATTATTAATGGAGGAAGTGTCTACGCTGGTAGGCCGTTACACATGCAAGGAGATTTCCGAGACATTCCTTTTCATATTGAAATCAATGGTGGCCTTTTTCAAGGGGTCGGTTCTTCTATTATTAATACAAGCGCCCCTGTATATATTAATGGTGGTAGTTTTATTAGTACATATAATAAGAAGATAAAAGATAACATTTGCAGTGCTTTACGTCTGCTTTATCTTGATGATCCACCTCTTCTTGCGGTAAAGATTAAGGGGGGAACCTTTAAGGCCCTTGATGCAGGTATAACATTCTTCTACATGCAGGATACTTCAATTGAGAGATTTAAGACCTTCCTTTTACCACAATGTATGACAGATGGATATAAGCTATACGACAGTAATAATCAACTAGCCAGTCTGGCAAAAAAGAAGGTTGTTAATCCACCTGGTAATGATTATTCCTTTTCGTTAGATGAATATATGACCTATACTCCGAGCTATGTTAGGGCGTCAAAGGGCGGAACGTTGAAGCTTGCTGCCAATGGAGGAACGGTTACTAAATCCACCGTTTGTATAGGTTACAATGGGGCGGTTGGATCCCTTCCGGTACCAAAAAGGACTGGATATTCCTTTAAGGGCTGGTATTCCAAAATGATAGGAGGACAGAAGATAACGTCCTCTACACTATATACACCACAGTCGCCTCAGATTCTATATGCACATTGGGAACCGGTAAGTGTGAAAATATCCTTTGATGCCAATGGGGGAACTAAGTTTGTAAGGAAAAGCATAACTGCAACCTATGATAAGAAGATAGCAGCATTACCAAGTGTACAGAGAAAAAATTATCAGTTCGCAGGATGGTATACCAAGAAGGTAGGTGGAACGAAAGTAACAGCTTCTACCGTGTCTAAGTATATAAAAAAGGCTACTTTGTATGCCCGTTGGTCTAAGGTAACCGTCAAGAAAATCAGTATTACCAGCTTGAATAGTAAGTCAAAAAAGCTTTCCATAAAATGGAAAGCCATTTCTGGAGCCAAGGGATATCAGATTAGTCTATCTACCCATACGAGCTTTAAAAAAGGTGTGAAGACATATCAGGTTACAGGTAAAAGTAAGACAATCACTAAGCTCAAGAAAGGTAAGCGATATTACATTCGGGTAAGAGCATTCACGTATGATTCCACAAAGAGCAAGGTATATGGGACGTGGAGTAAGACAAGATACATAAGAATACGGTAAGAATAAGAGCAGAATAAGGTTTGGTTTGCGGGAGGAGAAAATGAAGTTAAAGGTTAAGAGAAAATCAGATCAGGTATTTATCTATGTCAAACTCACTTCAGGAGAACAAATAAGCAGCCGGGAATTGGATGTGCTATCTTCTCATGGCATTCGGGGATTTCTTAAGCCTCTACAATATGCTAAGAAGACCATTACCTATATTGCTCCGTATTGCATTAGTTTGGAGCAGTATTTACAAAAAGCGATTAGTGAGTACGAGTTTAATTACATAATGAAGCAGATGGTTTCCGCCATTGGAAAGGTAGGGAATAATAACCTTATGCTAACCAATCTCTGTTTTGATATGCAATATGTATATGTGAACCAGGCGACCAAGGAGGTACTTTTTATTTACCTTCCGATTCTGCAGTATAGCAGTACGATTAATGTAATCGGATTCATGAACCAATTTATCAGTTCGGTAAAAATGATTGGCAATGTGGGGGTAATAACGGAGTATAAGAAATTCTTTGCGGATGTTAATCAATCCGTATTAAAGCAGATAGAAGTATATATTGAAAAGCAATCGGGTGTCAATAACAGATCTTTTGGGCCTCCTACACCCATGGAAGAGGAGGGGACAACCATACTTCCAGGGAATGACTATGGCAACGAGACCGGTATATTGGAAGAGGAAGAGACGGCTCTACTTGCTATGGTTAGTAATCATCCTGCTACAAAAGGAGAAGCTATTCCACCGTTCCAAGGCATCCACTACCCTAGCCTGTTTCGAGTATCTACTGGAGAGACGATTGAGTTGTCTAAACCTGTGTACCGTTTTGGTACTGAAAGACGATTAGTGGATTACTGTATTACCAATAACAATATAGTTAGTCGAAGTCATGCAGACATTATTGTACGGGGAAATCGATTTTATATATATGATCATGCTTCTACAAACCATACGTATATTAACAATACGGTGATACCACCTAAAGCAGAGATAGAGTTTTATGATGGCAATACACTTAGATTTGCTACGGAGGAATTTGTATTTCATAGGTAAAGTTAGTTCACACTCACCAGTATTTGAGATGTTACAGATTAAAAAGGAGAAGGTGTTTCAATTGCAGTTTATGGTTACTGCTGATACGGATATCGGATTAAGGAAAACTACAAATCAGGACAGCGTCTTAGTAAAACATGCAATGACCTCGGTAGGTGAGATTGTATTGGCTGTTATATGTGACGGTATGGGTGGGCTTGATAAAGGAGAATTAGCAAGCGCTACTGTAATCAGAAGATTTGCACAATGGTTCGACTATGAACTACCTAATGAGATCAGTACATTGAATATGGATGTGATTGCCTATAAGTGGGATCTGATGTTTAAGGAAATGAATGTATGCATACAGGAGTATGGCAATACACATCATGTATGCTTGGGTACCACCTGTTCTGGCATCTTATTTATAGAGAATCAATATCTAATTGCCCATATAGGTGATACAAGAGTGTATTATATAGGCGAATCTCTACAGATACTTACCACCGATCATACCGTTGTAGGGCGAGAAGTGGTAAGGGGATTGCTTACTCCAGAGCAGGCCAAGACAGACATCCGTCGCAATGTATTATTGCAATGCATAGGGGCTTCCCAAAGTATTGCTCCACAGATTGTTCATGGAGAGACTGCCAGAGGGATATACATGTTATGTTCTGATGGCTTTTTTCATGAGATTACGGAACATGAGATTATTTCAACATATCGTATAGAAAATCAATTGGATAAAGCCACAATGCACGAGAATTCTAAGCACTTGATTGAATTGGTAAAGACTCGTCATGAGAAGGACAATATTTCAGTGATTCTTATTAAAGTAATGTGAGGGGATGAGTATGACTGATATAGGAACAATAGTAGATGGAAAATATGAGATATTAAAACAAATTGGTAAGGGCGGAATGTCTGTTGTATATCTTGCAATGGATAACCGTTTGAATAAGCAATGGGCCATAAAGGAGATTCGGAAAAAGGGCACCTACCAAAATGATCAGGTTATTATCAATAGTCTACTTGCAGAGGCAAACTTGATGAAGCGTCTGGATCATGCTGCATTACCTAGAATCGTAGACATTATTGACAGTGGTCAGACAATATACATCATCATGGATTACATAGAGGGAGAATCCCTCGATAAGATTCTGAAAGAAGAGGGAGCTCAGCCGGAAAAGATGGTATTAGATTGGGCCAAACAGCTTTGTGATGTGTTAGATTATCTGCATGCTCAAAAACCACCTATTATTTATAGAGATATGAAACCAGGTAATGTGATGTTAAAACCGGAAGGGAATCTTAAGGTAATCGATTTTGGAATTGCCAGGGAATATAAAACGGAGCATACAGCAGATACTACCATACTTGGAACAAAAGGATATGCACCTCCGGAGCAGCACGGAGCTCGGCAGACGGACACCCGATCTGATATTTATGCCCTAGGTATGACCATGCATCATTTACTCACCAATGTGGATCCACGGCAAGCAGATTATGTCTATATTCCTATCAGACAATGGAATCCGGAATTATCAGAAGGTATGGAGGCAATTATTAATAAGTGTACGGCATTAGACCCGGACAACCGCTATCAGAGCTGTTCTGAGTTAATGTACGATCTGGAACATCCGGATTTGATAACACAAGGATTCAAGAGGACTCAAAAAAGGAAACTTAAATTGGTGATAGCTGCCAGTATTCTTAGTGTTGCATTTCTCATAGCTGGGTGCACCTGTAGAGTGGCAGCAGTAAACATTAGAGATAATGATTATGAACTTCTTACTTCCATTGTGGATTCCACTGCTTATGAAGAGAAGATGGATAAATACAAACAGGCAATTAGTATCTATCCTAATAATCCAAAGGCTTATATGTGCATGTTAGATGCATTCGAGAATAATGGAAGGTTTGGTAAAGAGGAGAATAATGTCTTTCTGGCTCTATATAATGCCAATAAAGATGGACTGGCTCCTAATGATACTGAGGTAGCAGAATTAAACTTTAAAATAGGGATGATGTATTTTAACTATTACAATGAGGATGAAGGGACGCAGAATTATTCGTCGAGAGTGCAAAAAGCCTATCCATTCTTTGCAGCTAATGCTGAGAATAAGGCAATTGACTCAGATTTTAAAAGCAAAGAGATTTCGGATTGTTATTATCAGATATGCTCTTTCTATAAACAATACATATTGAACTCGATTCATGTAGAAGAGGCTTCTAAAGAAGACTATGAACATCTGCTAGAAATTATTAAGCACTCGTTAGATATCGTGAAAACGGAGGGAGCATATAATCAACTCTCCTTATACAACGGAACAATCATGCTTTTATATGACCAGAGACTGAATATGGCGGCTATGAATATTTCTCAAAAGTCAGTACTGGATATATTTGACAAAGTCTATAACAGTGTCACTCATCTGGTGGTACAGAAAGAGCAATCCAAAAACCTGCAAAATGAAATTATAAATCATTATAAGGAATATAGAGAGGCAATCAACCGAGCTTATACCAATAGTGAGGAGAGAAAGTAGAATGGCAGATAGACTAATCATAATATCCATCCTTGCATTTATACTGGCAGTGGTATTCTTACTACTGGCGATAATATTAAGCATTAAGTTCAACATACCTATGATTCTGGGAGAACTAACAGGGCATACAGCGAGAAAAACCATAGCTAGAAGACGAAGAGAAAATGAACAGAATAGAGAAAAAGTGTGTAAAGTTCCACCTAAGGAGGTTACAGGTATATTAAAAGAAAGGATAGACAAAAAACAGGAAATAGGAGAAATACAAACGGAAAGACTGGATGTTGCGACTTGTCTTTTAGCCAAACAGCAGCAAAAAGCAACACCATTTACCATGATAGATGAGGTGATTCTGGTGAACACAAGTGAAAGAATAGAGTGAGAATAATATAGTATATTATGGGGAGGGAGTAAGGTTATGTTTAGGAAGGAACCAAAAGGCTTCAGTAAGGTGATTGCTTTTATAGTATTAGTAATTTTGATCATTACCTCTATTGTAGACCGACAGTTTATGACTGCTTTTGCTAATACAGATGAAAAAGTACTTTTATTTACAGTAACAGCAATTCGTGAAAGCGAGAGTAATCCAGGTGAGACCGAGTTTGTGGAAGGTGCAACCGTGACAGTGATTATGAATGATGCAGAGGGTATACCACAGACTTATACCGGAATAACAAATAGTAGTGGAGTAGCAATGATAGAGAAATCCAAAGAGGATACAGTAACTGCTTCTACAGCCAGTATCAAAGTGGTTAAGGAGGAGTGGTATTACTATAATCCATCAACTTCGATTACCAGTGAGACGGTAAATATAGAGGCCAAATTACAGGAGGATAAAGAGGCACCCAGAATTACTAATGTAATAATAGCTCCAGAGAGTTGGGCAAGAGAAAAGACAGTCACCATAGAAGTAGAAAAGGAAGAGGCAGGGTTAACCTATCGTTTTAATAACGGACCATGGCAGAACAGCAATATATTTTCTGTAGTGACGGAGGGAAATTATAGAGTAGAGGTACAGGATATTGTTGGACATTCTGTTTCACAGATGATTTATGTGGGGATGGTAGATAGAGTGATACCTTATATACAATTTGTTCATATAGAGAATGAGAATACCTGGACCAACCAACCGGTGAAGGTATCCATCAATGCTTGGGATGAGCAATCTGGATTAGCTGATTCCGGGGCTTATAGAATAGATGAAGGAGAGTGGCAAAAAGGGAATGAGTTTTGGCTGAATGATGCTGACCAGCATAAAATATCAGTACAGGATAAGGCAGGGAATATTGCTACTTCCGGAACCTTTTCAGCTACACATTTTGATAATGTAAAACCGGAGATTACAAAGGTGATGATATCAGTAAACGGTGAATTTTTGGACGCTAGTACAATGACCTATACAAAAGGATTATTTCCATTTCATATAGATGCCACAGATAATAAAGCAGGAATTGATTCCTATAGTACTGATTGTAAAGAGTGGAAAAAATGGGATAATAATAATTTAATCTTTCTAAGGATTGAAAATAATCAATCAATTACCTTCTTTGTAAAAGACAGAGCTGGTAATATCTCGGAAGCTTATGTACTTAGTCCGACTTTAGATACGGAACCTCCTGTAATCAAGGATGTACAGGCAGATAATGAAGCTAATACGAATCAGCCGATTACCTATACAGTTACCGCCGAAGACAATTCGGGAGGTTCTGGCATTGCAGATTATGGAATATCAGAGAGTAATAATGGGACTGACATACGATGGTATGATGATCCAACCCATAACACATTTGTGATTAAGGATGATCAGGTACATTATCTCTATGTAAAGGATTTGGCAGTGGGAGGTAATATATCTTTGCCATGGCGCATTCAGGCCAGCAACTTCTGTGATAGTAAGCCTATCCTTAAACGTATTGATACGACACCATCTTTGAGTGAATGGACCAATAAAACCATTCAGTGTTCTGTTATAGCCGATGCCAATATGAATGCTTCCGGAAAAGAGTTCCCTATTGTAGGATACGCTATGGATCCGAAGGATCTACAGGAGAATGATTGCTGGCAGGCAGGCAATACATTTACCATTGCAGATACTTCGTCACATGTCTTCTATGTGAAGGACAGCGTGGGGAATATTTCAGAGGCAACCTATGTATCTGCCACTTATTATGATGGGAAGAAGCCTGAATTAGTAGTAAATCCAGAAAGTGGATATCCAATCGATATTACAAAGCAACAAGGATGGATCTTCTCCTCTACTTGTGGGAACTTCTATAATATCAGTCTACGTATTAAGGTAAGTGCAGAAGATTTTAAGGAGGCAGGGAAGCATGCTTCCTCTGGTATTGCCTACTATTCGTTATACCTTAATGATGCGGTCCGAGGACAGCTCAATTTGCCTCAATTATTACATAATAACTCCGGTACCTTTGTTCTGAATAAAGATATCATAGAAAATTTTAAAGGAACCATGAGACTGGTGGTTGTAGATAGGGCTGGTAATTCTTTAGATGTACCGATTACTACAAGTAATTCAAATCTTAAAAAGATAGATGGCTGGGAGGATGGTCAGATTGTTATCGATAATACCCCTCCAGTGATTAATCAGGTAACACCAGCCAATGGTGCTATCTATAAGAGCGACTACAGGATGCAATTTGGGATTTCGGATGTATGGGCAGGAGAGCAATCCGGTATTGCTCAAGTGAAAGTTACGGTGAATGGAACACAGGTATTATTTAAGAACTATACCAATAGAACTAGTATGGTAAAGCAGGACCAGTATTCTTTGCTAACAGAGATTCAAAAGGAAATGGTGAATGGTGTAAAGCTTGACAACTGGAATAAAGGAAAATTGGAGGTAATGATAGAGGCATATGACAATGCAGGTAATCCAGCTGTATCGAAGCTCTTCACCATATATGTAGATCAGACAGCTCCAGTCATTCAAGGATTTCAGTTTTCCTTGAATTCTAATATAGATGTTCCAAAGAATGGGGATGTCTACACAGCTGTTCAGGATGCAGTGCTTGCTACCTCATATGGGTACTATTTTAAGAAGGCTGTCAAAGTTACTGTCTTAGCAGAGGATCCACAGCATAATAAAGAAGCAATTGCATCGGGAGTTGCTGCCATTAAGGTATATCTGAAAGAGACAAAGAGTGGACAACTGTATACAGTCTCTGCGAATGGTGACCGGATACATAAGATTCAATCTCTAAATCAGGCACAACTGATGAAAACCAATTCAAACTTATCTTTCGTTGTACCTATTAACTTTAAAGGACAGATTTATGCCTTAGCTGTAGATAAAACAGGCAATCTGCCACCAGCATCTAAAGGCTGTGTGTACTGTATTGACCATAATGTAGACAAGAATGGATTTGTACATCCTAATGGGGTGATTACAGAGAATCTATCCTTACATAAGAGTACCTCAGAGATAAGCTTTATCATGCCAAAAACAGATAAGCTCCAAACCAATACAAGTAAATTTTACTATCCTGGCGCAGCTATTAGAGACAAAGTATTAGATTATGGCAATCGTCAGGAAGCACCACTATATAATAAATCATTTAAGATGGGAGTTAGCATTAGTGATAGCTACTCAGGTATTAGACAGATTAAGTGGACACTGATGGAAGGAGATAAGGAAACAGTAAAGAATGTCACTGTAAGCAATAATGGTGATATTAGTGGAGATACAAGAGGTTGGAAAGTTATTAAAGAGACGGGCAGCAATCTTGTTTGTCGGTTAGAGAATAAGAACCTTGTTATGAGTGGTAATTACAATAATATGAAAATGGTAGTAGAACTGACAGACCGAGCTGGTAACAAGACCTATGATTACTACACCTTTGGCATAGACCAGACATCACCAACCATTGACGTCACTTATGACAATAACAGTAGTAAAGGCGATAACTACTTTAAAGTGTCCAGGAAGGCAACAATAGTAGTCACAGAGCGTAATTTTGACCCTCAAAGGGTTACGGTAATGGTATCAAATAACAAGAGTGAGGTTCCTGTTAAATGTAATTGGAAGTCTACTCTTGGGAGGGGCAATGG
>JAEYPA010000047.1 GCA_023411225.1 Bacillota bacterium | reverse complement strand
AACCGTTATTTGTGCATCTTTCGATGCTTTACTGTTTCATAAAGAAACGTTCTATTTCTGAAATTCTTATTGAATTTTCAGGGTTGTTTCACTGTTCAGTTATCAATGTTCTTGGCTGTTCTTTTTTGAAACAGCTTGTCTATTTTATTACATTCAAGAAGTTTTGTCAATACTTTTTTAAAGATTTTTAACTTCTTATATATTATTATGTCGTTTATACGAGAGCTAATCCATAATCAAGTGGTGTTGCTCACAAGCGACTTGACTATGATACAATAAATCATAAAACAAGTCAATACTATTTTTATAAATTTTCTGTTTTTTTATACAATTTAGTTATTTTAGTATTAATATCTTAATTCAATACATTTTATGTAAATATATATACAATTTCAATTCATAATACCCCTAGCCATAATGTGTATCCTACAGTATAATAAACATAATGAACAAAGTACATTGCTATAACTATATACGAATAGGAAGGAGGATGTTATGCACAATACTATAAAAGAAACCGTACTATTGTATAACATAAAAGGACAATCCTATACACCAAAGTTAAAAACTATTATGTTAAAAATGGGAATCCGTGCAAAAGTGGTCAACATTGAAGATTATAACAGAACAATTGGAGAGCTAATTGGCATACCTGCCAATCCATCTGGCAATCCACCCGTTGTAAGTCCAAGCAGCACAATTGATGAGGAAATGATTGTTATGCACAACTTTACAGAATCTCGGCTGAACCAATTTCTTGGAGAAATACGCAAAGCAGAGATCAGAATTCCTCTTAAAGCAATTGTAACTCCACATAATAGTAATTGGACTTCCTATGAGCTACATGCAGAGCTAGCTCAAGAAAGAAAAGCTTTTCAGAATATGCAGAATAAGTAACAAGTCAGGTAATTAGCTATGATCTTACATATAATCATAACCAATTACCTGACTTTTATTTTCACTTTATCCTATACTATTTATCATTTTAGTATTGTCGACTTAAAGATGCCCCTACCGTAGTATTCTTCTTTTCCTTTATTCATTCTCATCTACTTCTATATCATTTGCATCAGTAAATTTGGCCAATTCTAACAAGAACTCTTCCACCATTTCCGGAGCAGTTGCCCATGAGGTAACTAAACGTACTGCTGAATGCGTTTCATTCACTTTCTCCCAAACCGAAAACAAGAATTTACTGCTTAGCATCTCTATAACATCATTTCCAAAAACAGGAAATAACTGATTGGATGGTGAATCATAAAGAAAGGTATAACCTAGTTTGGATATGCCCATTCTTAGCATATCTGCCATTTCATTTTCATGCTTTCCTATTTCAAAATAAAGTTTCTTTTTAAATAAACTTTCAAACTGTATGCCTAGGATTCTTCCCTTTGCTAACAGTGCACCCTTTTGCTTCATCATAAAACGAAAGTCTTCTTTAAGATTAGGATTGCAAATAACTAATGCCTCTCCAAAAAGAGCCCCCATCTTAGTACCCCCAATATAGAAGGCATCACAATGTTTAGGATAATCCACCAGTAACATATCGCTATCCTTAGCCATAAGAGCACTTCCAAGTCTCGCTCCGTCTATATAAAGGAATAAATGTTGAGACTGACAATACTCATAAATCTCACTAATTTCCTGTTTAGAATAAACTGTTCCAACTTCAGTTGGATTCGAGATGTATACTAATTTTGGTTTTACCATATGCTCGTCTGTATGCATAATAGTACCTTTATGTATAAGAGGAACATTTAATTTTCCATCTATTGTTTTCATGGTAATTACTTTATGTCCAGTGGCTTCAATAGCTCCAGTTTCATGAACCGCAACATGACCTGTTTCAGCTGCAATTACTGCCTCATGTGGTCTAAGAAAAGCTGAAATGGCTATCAGATTGGTTTGAGTTCCACCCGTCAGGAAATGAATGTCCACCTTGCCATCATTAAGATTTTCTTTTAATACTTCAACAGCCCGTTCTGTATAGATATCCACGCCATATCCTCCGGATTGTTCCTCATTGGTTTTTAAAAGCTCCTTCATTATTTCTGGATGAGCTCCTTCACTATAATCATTCATAAAGCTGTACATATTACATCCTCCTTATTAGTACATCCAATTTCATGATACTCAAAGTATACAAGTTTGGAACCTTTTTGTACAGCATTTTACCCAATTAATGACTGTCAGTATATTCATAAATATACATTATATGTATATTTATATATCATACAGGCCATGGAGCTGTTAAGAAGCCCATGACCTGTTTACTATCTCTTATTTTGTTATCTTACTGCTCTTCCCTTGTCCTTTGTTTTTAAATATTTTTTTATAGGTCTTTAATTTATTAGACGGAACCTTAATGGTAATTCTTTTGTACGTATTTTTAAATGCATTTTTCCCTACAGTTTTTACAACCTTAGATTTTATTACTACATTCCTTAAACTCTTACAGTTATAGAATGCATGAGTTCCAATAACAGTAACATTATCTCCTATAGTAACCTTCTTAAGTTTTTTATTATTCTTGAATGCATTTGTAGCTATGTCAGTTACTTTAAAGGTAACACTTTTAATTCTTACATTTGCTGGAATTGTAACATTCGTATAAGTTGTCTTTGCAGGTTTTACAAAAATAGCAGTTTTTTTGGATGAGGTGTAAGTTTTAATCCGATACACTCCTGTTCCGATTTTTACAATTTGCCCTACCTTTGGATAAAGCTTGCTCTCAAGCTCTTTTATTCGTTTCTCTAAAGCAGAAACCTTATCCAATATTTTCTGTTGTTGCTTAATCTTAGCTTCAAGTTGAGCTTGTTTTGCCTTCGCTTCTTTAATTGCTGCATTTTTAGCATTCAGCTCTTTTTGTTTGGCCTCCAATTCTTTCTGTTTTTCTTCCAAAGCTTTTTGTATAGCTTCTATCGCTTTTTGTTTTTCCTCAAGTTCCTTCTGCTTAGCCTCTAATTCTTTTTGTTTTTGCTCTACAAGTAAGTTTGCTGCTTTTAGAGCTTTGGCATAAATATCCTTAAGAGAAACATCATAATCTGACGTAATAAGACCAGCTTCTGTAATAACACTATTTACCTTTTGAACAAATGTCTCGACGTCCTTATATGCATCCTTAAGGGCCGTAACCAATATATCCTCGTTATATGTAATGTACAAAGCAATAATTTTCTTAAGATATTCTCCTGGATTTGATAATTCAGTAAATTGTGATGGTGTAAGCTGAGTAAAGCTATCTAATGCAGCCTTTCTCTGAGTAGGCGTTGCAGTTACTGCTAAAGCTGCATCTATTGCATAATTCACATGATTTATTTTGTTAAAATCCGTATCTATACTGTCCAGCTTATCCCCATCTACATAGCGTATATTGTCATAGTAAACATTACCACTATAATCAGAATCCTCATTGTGGAGGGCTAAAATGATATTACGGATAGCAGTTTTCTCTGAGAAAGGATAGATTCCATACTTAGAAGCATCATTATTTAATGGAACATACACCTTATATTTTAGTAATTCTCTTCCTCCAGGAGTAGTTACCGCTTCTCCCGTAGTTGGATCAAGACTAACTTTACCTGATTGATACCAATATCCATCTCCGTTTGGAATTGAACATACATCAATCGCTATCTTACCTGTAGTGGCTTTATCTTTCTCAAAATATACATTCATTGCCAAGGCATCAAATTGGAGACAATCCTCATATGAGAATACGCCATATGGACTGGTTAGTCTAGCCCCTTGCTCCCACTCATTTTCACCTGGAGTAAAAGCAACAGGGAAGGACATGGCTTTATTATTTTGTCCAATTTCCTCTATTGCAATCTTTCTATAATCTACCGCAGAATCTCCATCCTTCTTCCAGCCTTCTCTTTGACCGGATTCAAAGGTAAATGGCAGAGACACAAAGCTTCCTGGATCATCAGGAACTACAGGAGCATCTGCGATGTCACCATTATAACTTGTAATAAAACCTATGTTGTCCAGGTAAAAACCTGTATTTCCTTCAGTAGCACCTAACAAGAACGAAATATGTCCCAGCTTATCTTTAGCAGGCGCATCTGTATTCGCTACCTTTATATTTGCTTTCATTAAATTAGTTACAGGGTCTAACGTAAACATATCTGCTGTAAGATTTATCTGCGTCAGCTGCTTCCACCAGCTATTTGCTGCTGTCTGAATAACTGGCTGTATAGATAATGTCTTACCTGCAAAATCAGTTCCTGCAGGTAAATATACATCAAAGGTTAAATCTTTATATATGGAATACAATGTTCCTAAATCTTGAAAAGAAATACGTGGTCCAGTCCATACATCGGCAGTTGTAAGTGGAGCACATTTAAGCATCTTATTGCCTCCAATAGTCTCCACTGACATATCATAACTACTAATAGGGCTGTCAGAGAGTACCACTGCATGTACATTACCATCTTCAAAATTCACAACAGTTTCACTCTTTGTATACATAGGAGCTTCTTCCCCGCGAATCATGGCACGAACAAAATTACCAGTAATTGATAACTCTTCGCTTGTCCAATCTGGTATCCCATCTGCATTATGATCGGTTGGTTCCGTAGGGGTGTTTGCAAGCATTGCTGCAGAGATTTCATTTTTCTTTGCTAAAGACCAAGAACACCAACTGATCTTTTGTTCATTCATAAAATCAATCCAACGTTTTGAATAGTTAATGTAAGGACCACCATCTCCGGTTGCTTCACTGGTACCCCATTCTGTACAAAATACTGCTAGTCCACCTTTTAGAGCAGCTAAAATCTTCTCTCCCAACCAATACTTTCCGGTTACTTTATCGGGAGCAATATCATGAGTACCTGCGTAGAAGTGCATAGTATACATTATCTGACCATTCGTATCTACCACTGGATTAGCAACTGGCGCATCTACAAACTGACTCCAATTGTCAGTACCACAGATTACAATATTATCTACATTATCTTTATCATTATCTCTGATTGCATTTACTATACTTTGATGATAGGGAAGAAGTTTAGTTTTCCATGTATTAGCAGCCTCATCCTCACTTCCTAATCCATTTGGCTCATTGGCTGTTTCAAATAATACATTACCCTTATCTCCGTATTTCTGTGATAAATACGCAAAAAATAACTGTGGACCATTATATTCAGGATGAGCTATTTTTATTTCATTAAATTCAGGTAAATTCTTCCCAGCATTTTGATATACCTCTGAAGTTGGATCTCCAGGACTTAACATATGCCAATCTACAATAACATACATACCCCTGTCTGATGCTAACTGGATACCCTTCTCTACTTTTTGCAATAATTCAGCAGGTTTCGTTGCATAACCTTCTTCAGCAACATACATGGCAAGTCGGATGACATCACATTTCCAGTCCTTTGCAAGCGTGTCAAAGGCGGCATCATTTAAAATCCAGTCACCATCTCCCCACTGGAGCCCAAAGGTGCTCATACCTTTTAATTGAATAGGATTCCCACTTTTATCACATAACTGCTGATATCCTGTAGAAGAATCCCGGGCAACCTGGATAGCTCCGTATTTGTCAAATGGCGTTAGCGGCTGTATTGGAGTAGCAAATACTGCCATACCCTGAAAACAGGATACTACCATTAACAAGGTTAAGAGCGAAGCTAATAATCGTCTTACTCTTCTTTTCATCATATCTCCTCCATATAAATAATATTTTATAAAGCAAAATAATTATATACTATCATATTTATGCAATATATCATTTTGTTTAGTAATGTTATATAATTATTAGTTATTTTTGTATTATTTTTATATATATTTCCACATTGTAGCATGCTATAGTAGAGTCATATCTAGGAAAGGAGTACAAATCTTGTTAAATATGGAAGGAGAATTATTAATCCAGTTAGTTGAACAGGAAGAAGATCATTTAAAACACAAGGAATATCAAACAGAACTATCCTTTTATGATATTGTAAAAAATGGAAAAGTAGAAACTTTACAAAAAATGTCCTTTTCTCTTACCGATAAAGGATTAGGAAAGTTATCTAACAACTATACCTTAAATCTTCTGTACCACTTTATAGTTTGTGTGGCTATGATTACACGATTTTGTATTGAAGGTGGTATGAATGCAGAAACCGCATATACCTTAAGTGATTTATATATACAAACAGCCGATAAATCAAAGAAACCCGATACAATTATGATGCTTCATAGACAAATGGTTTTCGATTATGCATGTCGAATGAAGCAGTTACAAAAAATTGCAGAATATTCAAATCATGTTTCTCTTTGTATAGACTGGATTGAGAACAATCTTACTAAGCTTATTAGAATTTCAGATATAAGCAGTGCTCTTCACCTTAACAAATCATACCTATGCACTCTTTTTAAGAAAGAAACCGGAACTACCATAGGCTCCTACATAGAACGAAGGCGTATTGAATTGGCGAAGGATTATCTTTGCTATACGGAATATTCCTCAGTAGATATCTCTAACCTTTTATGCTTTAGTTCCCATAGTCATTTTATACAAACCTTTAAAAAGCATACTGGAATCACTCCAGGAAAATATCAAAAAAAATATTTTCAAAAACATTTTAATCAGGCCGATGTCACCCATATAAAAGACATGATACATAAATAGACGTAATGATAGACTGAACAGAGTTCACGACAGCAAAAAAGACACCTCTCTTTGAAGTGTCTTTTCAATATATTCATTAAGCTAATTTAGCTTTAGTATAGAATGGCTCAGCCTAGGCCTTTAAGCGTGTATTTGTATATTATAAGTACATTACGATAAAGTATTAATACATACGTTTGTGCATTACTGTTTCTTCTTATTATAATAGAGCTTAATAAGTTTCAATACTGTTTGACATTATTCCCCACATTATGGTATTGTTTTAATAACATATTGAAAGGGGGAGATTATATGAAGAAATTAAAACAAATTTGCATTATCATTTTTACTATTATGATATTTGCCATGTCAATTCCTAGCACAAACGCTTCGGCAAAAGTTGCAATTAGCAAATCGAAGCAAACTTTATATGTTGGACAATCATTAAAGTTATCTGTCAAAGGAACGAAGTTCTCTGTTAAGTGGTCAACAAGTAATAAAAAAGTGGCCACCGTCAGTAAGGGTAATGTTGTGGCAAAGAAAGCCGGAACATCCAAAATTACTGCAAAGGTTGGAAAGAAGTCTTATGTATGCAAGGTTACTGTGAAAAATCTTTCATTAACCAAAACAAACCTTGTTTTATATGAAGGAAATTCTAAGACCATAAAGTTAACTGGTGCTTATAAAACAGTCAAATGGAGCACCAGTAATAAAAGTATCGCTACTGTTAGCAAAGGGAAAATTGTAGCCAAAAAAGCAGGATCGGCGGTCATTAAAGCAAAGCACAATGGAAAAACATATTCTTGTAAGGTAACTGTTAAATCAAGTTTTAACCCTTCTACTGGAGCATCTAAAATATCATATAAGTCTTACAAACTCACAGATGGAGTATTTCTGATAGCAAAAAATAATTATTCATACTCAATGTCTGTAACAGCTAGAATTACATATTTCGATTCCGCTGGAAACATTATATTTACAACTACAGATGATAATTACTGTTTCGAACCAAATTCAACATCTACGTTTCATTTTTGCAATCCTTATGACACAGACTATAATGATGTTCCATACTCAAAATACAAAATATCATTCTCTGCCAATCAGGCATCTAGTCGCATTCCAAACTCGCACGATTTAAGACTTTCAGGAACTATTGGATCAAGTGACTTTATTGTATCTGCAAAAAATGTAGGAAAGATTAAGAGCGGTAGTACTTGTATAGCTGTTATTTATTACAGCAATGGGGTCCCAATATTTTATGATGAACAGTATGTCGATACTTCAAACATCGGTATAACAACTTATACAAACTTTTCTCTTCCATATAACAGTAATTATGATTTTGTAGAATTTGATAATTATAAGCTATTCATAAAATATTCATTTATGTGGTCATTTTAAAATAAACCCCGGAACAAATCAGCTCCGGGGTATTTTCAAGAGTTGGCCAGTTGTGAGGGACACATCCTGACCAGGGGTTATACAAAAAGTATAACTTACTAATCTACAAGTGGCAAACGGTAAAAGTGACAGGAAAAGTAGTTATTTAACTCTGATCTTCTTCCCGACTGAAATGAGATTTGGATTATTAAGTGAATTTAGCTTAACAAGTTTGTCCACTGTGGTCTTGTACTTGATTGCTATCTTGCTGAGTGTATCTCCCTTTTGAACTGTGTAGTACACTTTAGTAGACATAGGCACCGGAGTAGATACCTTAGCGCCTAACATAGCAGCTGACACCCAACCAATACCTACACCACCGTTGGTAGCTGATAATAAGATTGGGTACTTACCCTTATTCACTACCTGTTTGATATACATAGTACGGTTTTTGACGGATACCGTTCTACCACCATTGCTGTTAGAGTATAATACCCCCGTGTAGGAAACCTTATCTCCTACCTTTACTTTAATCTTTGCAGGTGCTGGAGTAACTGGTTTAGGTGCTTCTTTCACGTACTTAACACCGAGGTATTCGCAAACACCCATAGCTACTTGTTCGCCCTGCTCTTTACAGAAAGCTTCACCTTTCATAAGATCTGCTTCGATTTTATTGGTCATAAAGCCAATTTCAATTAAAGATGCACCTTTAACACCCATCATCCCTGCAGAGCACATAGCAAACTGATTAGACTTAACTCCTCGGTCAACCTGCTTAGTACCCTGGATGATATACTTATGTATACATTCAGCCAACTTCTTGCTGTCTTTTACTTGCCCAGGAGTGCTATGGACGTATACTACTACACCACTTGCCGAATTAAAATCAACGCCATTTCCGAATGCATTTGCATGCATAGAGATTGCAACATCACATCCTGCATCCTTAATCCGCTTAATCCTATCATTCAACGAAACATCTGGATCATCCTTGGCATTAGTATTATCCCAGGCAATCTTAACTGTCTGAATATCACATCTCTTTAGTGCAAGATCGCAATAATAGGCTGTTTTAACATTGATCCAGTGCTCCCGGTAACCATCAGGAGTTCTCTTACCGGCTGTATTACTACCATGCCCTGCATCTATCGCAACTTTAAATGCCATAACTACTCCTCCTTCTTTTCTGTTAGCCCGGCGACTTCCGCCTCGGCCTGGGCTTCCACCTTGGTCTTAATATTTTTAACCAATGGCATCAAAAAAGGTGGCATCTTTACCCCGATATCCACCATATTTTCTAATATAGAGATAACCTCATTTATAAAAAGCCAGCTTGCAACAAAGCATGCAATTAAAAATAAACTTGGCACTTGCAACCCAACCTTACCGCCATAGCTTATCAGGAAAGCATCCACAAGTACACCCACACATACCAGGAGCCACATACATACCTTTTTTGCGATACCCCTAAAGGATTTGTAGCTATTAATCTTTTCGGAGCGGTACTTGGCTGCTACTAATCCTGTACCATAGTCTATAACATTTGATAGTACTAACAGCAGAACTGGGACAGCTAATATTCCAATTCCGCTAAAGATTGGGGTGAAAAGTGTGATAAATATTGCTTTGATTTGATTCTCTTTCATTAATACACCTGCTTTCTTATTTTTTATATAATAAAAGGCCCACAGAAGTGAGCCTCTAACTAAATGTT
>JAEYPA010000038.1 GCA_023411225.1 Bacillota bacterium | reverse complement strand
GAACCAACACTGCACAGGTTAGCACTGTATATATTGTACTATTATAAATGGCATTTTTAAAGTCACCACGAAAAAGATTACTAAAATTATCAAAACCAACATAAGTAGTTTTTCCAGGTAAGACCTCCTGAAAGCTCATATTGATCGAGGAAACTATCGGATACAAAAAAAACAGCAAAAAAGATATGATAAATGGTGAAACAAAGACATAAGGCGCAAGTTTTTTTGAATACAGCAGTGACTTTAGTTTTTTTCGCCTATTTTTCTCAGGAACCATTTTGTTTGGTTTCATGACTATTAACCTCCTTGTTCCTCTTATAGCTTAACTAGGCAAAGAGGAAAAATCAAGGGGAAAGCAAAAGCAGTGTAACATGGTTGTGCTTTCCCCTTTACTCAGTTATTGATTACTGAATTGCAGCATCCTGTTCTTCCTTTAGCATTGCACCAATATCAATATTGGCATCTTCATAAGCACGAGGCAGAACCTTGTTCTTCATAACATCCAGTGCCTGAGGTAAGTTCTCACCGTTGTTACTTGCAACGATTTCGTCTTTTATCTCAAGTAAGGTATCGAATGGATTATCCACAAAGTATTCAGTAAACTTATTGCTTGCATGGGTAACATCCTTCATACTCCATACATCAGTACGAATTGGGTCAAATCCTAAAGTATTCCAAATCTCTTTTCCAGCTTCCTGAGACAGTTTTGCAAATGAAAGGAATTCCTTTATAAGTTCTGGATTCTCAGCCTGGTTAGTGATGGAGGTACCGGTACCACCCTGTCCAATGGAGCGCTTCTGTCCAGCTTCCCAAACAGGAAGTGGAGCAATCGCAACCTTTTTCGCTAAGTCAGGCATGTAGTTAGTGAATCGATCAAGGTACCACATAGGCATTACGATTGAGCCAATTTTACCTTCATTCATCATAGCATAGAACTCTTCTGCATGGTGGAAACCACCTGGAGCTACTACTGCAAGTCCTTCATCAATCAGCTTACGGTTATACTCAAGAACTTTTTTCATTTCAGGGGTGTTAATTGTGATGGAATTGTCTTTAGCGGTCATGTCTGCACCTAACTCAGCAAGCATTGGCCACATATGCCAAACGTCAGTTGCTTCTACGGACTCCCAATACTTATCAGGTTCTGCTGCCTTCAGCTTCTTACCTGCTTCATAGTAATCGTCCCAAGTTTTTATGTTCTTCCAGTCAATTCCTGCCTTGTCACAAAGCTCAGTGTTGTAGTAGATAACAGCGGCACCAACATGGAAGCAAATACCGTAATAGTTGTTGTCCTTGGAGTAGATATCAACTCTGGCCTTAACGATATTGTTCAGTTCAGGCTCAACAATATCATTTAGAGGGAGTAGCTGTGTCTCGCCCTTAAGGAAGTTTGCGTACTTACCAGCTTCGATATCCACCAAGTCAGGTGCACCTTTACCGGACTGCAATGCCATTAGGAGCTTACTGTGCATATCTTCGAAAGGATATACTGTTGGAATCAGTTTAATCTGCTTGTCTGGATTTGCAGCATTCCACTTTTCGGCCATTTTCTCATAATACTCAACGTGGAGATCCTGGAAGGTCCAGAACTCGATGTCCGTAGCTTCCCCATTTGCAGCTGGGGTCTCTCCAGTTGCTTTTGGCGTTTCGGATTTCTTGGTTTCCTTCGGCTTATTCGTCTCATTTGCGCTCTTGCCACAGCCCATCGCAAAGAGAATCGTCACCATAAGGACTAATGCGATAATCTTTTTCATATTCTTTCCTCCATTTTTTTATTTTATTAAAAAATGTAGAGCAAATTCGCTATAGGCAATTTAGGTTGATTCCTGACAATCATCCTACAATATGCCAACACATCTTTACTCACCATTTTTTTAATACAAAAGAAAACTATCGTGATTCCCATTATTTCACTGGCTTATGGCAAAAACGCACCACATTCCAGGAAGATTTTTTTAATGCGATCTCAAAATTCCCATCATCTGAAGCAACTACGGAGTCATTTTGGCTACTTGGAGCTACTGCATGAGGATTCCTTGGAGTGTTTACTGCTTTCATATCTTCGCTGGTCAGTGATATGTGTTCTTTTAATTGATACTCCTCAAATCCATTCAATCTCAAATCTATAATCATAGTATCATCTAAGCTTCGGTTTACAGCAAACATTGTTAAATCCCCTGTTTCCTCATCCTCCACAAATGCTGATTCTATATAAGGTACATCCGTGAATCTCTTGGAGTCATACTTAGGCGATGCCACAAAGGATCGCAAAGACTTCCCTCTTCCAAAACGTGACACATGTAGGAACGGATAGAAGATAGTCTGGCGACAGATACCACCTCCTACTTCAGTCATAATCGGTGCAATTACATTAACAAGTTGTGCCATACAAGCCATTTTCAGTCGGTCAGCATGTTTTAGGAAGGTGATTAGCATACAGCCCACCAACAAAGCGTCTTCGAAGGTGTATACATCTTCCAATAGAGTAGGACTAGGGTTCCAAGGATTGTTCTTCAGGGTGTTATCATCCTGGTTTTTCGTGTGGTACCATAGATTCCACTCATCAAAGCTAAGCATAATATCCTTTTTACCGCGTTTTTTTGCTTTTATGTAATCACAGACTGCTATGACTGTTTTAATAAATCGGTCCGTTTCCAGGGATTGTGCAAGGAAGTCCAAGCCATCATCACCGTCATTTTCAAAGTATTGGTGTAATGAGATATAATCCACCACATCATAAGTGTGAGATAAGGTTTCAGCCTCCCATTCAGGAAATGTATCCATAAAGGTGTGTGAGCTTCCACAGGAAACAAGCTTCAAATTCGGATCTACCATACGCATGGCGCGGGCTGTTTCAGCTGCCAGACGACCGTATTCTGTTGCAGTTTTATGGCCTACCTGCCATTCACCATCCATCTCATTACCTAGGCACCAAACGTTTATGTTGTGAGGCTCTTTATATCCGTGCTGAATACGCAGGTCACTTAAATATGTACCGGATGGATGATTACAGTATTCCAAGAGGTCGAGTGCAGATTCAATTCCTCTGGTTCCCAGATTGATTGCCATCATTGGTTCAGCTCCAACGCGTCTACACCAGTGAGCAAATTCATTTACACCAACCTCATTTGTTTCTAATGATCTCCATGCAAGATCCAAACGTTTAGGACGTTTCTCCACAGGGCCAACACCATCTTCCCAACGATAACCGGAAACGAAGTTTCCACCAGGATATCGAATAATTGGTACGCCCAACTCTTTGACCAATTCAATTACATCTTTTCGAAAACCAAACTCATCTGCCTCTTTATGATTAGGCTCGTAAATTCCATTATAAATGCATCGGCCAAGGTGTTCGGCAAAGGAACCGAATACATTTTTATCCACCTCTCCAATTACATTGTCTTTATCAATTGTAATTCTTGCACGCTTACTCTCCATAGTAGCCTTTACCTCCAGTGATTTCTATTTAGGTTAATTAGCAATCATATAATGTAGTTTTGTACTTATTATCATACTTCCAAAATTATGTATTGTCAATACTTTTTATAGAAATCTGTATATATTTTTAGTCAATCGTTACAATATGTCATATATTATATCTATAAATCGGTTATACAATTCAATTAACCTAAATGTTAATTTAACGTCAATTAATGTATCTATTAATTAACAATGGCGTATAAATGACAAAAAAGTACAAAAATACGCAAAAAAGAAGCCTCAAGAACTGGTTTTCCCAATTCAAGACGCTTCGTCCATGCAGAACAAGTGGTAATCTTATACATTCTAATATACCCTTTGCTGAATATATACTGGATGATAATGGAATTATATTTTCCTCCTACCCACACTTTACCCAAACAAAAATAATACTTAACGAATCAGAATACGCCATGTTGAATGGTCAATTAAAGCCTGCCGTTAATCTTCAGCATGAGGTGGATTCTGAGTATACCACATTACTTACGATTGGGCCACAGCCAACCGATACTACTACACTCATACTGTTTTCAAAAGAGATGGAGTATGATGAGTTATGTGATGTTTATATCTATAAGTGTCAAAACTATTTCAGCAAAAGAGATATAAAAGTCTTGGACGGATTTTGGGTAAGGAAGGTTGTCAGCTACGGAGTTGAAACTCCAACATGCCAAGCAGAAAAGGAAGTTCATTTTCAAGCTTTTCATCATGTAACTACCGTCATTATAAAGCATTTTTTCTATCTCGACTTCTTAGTATTTCTGGACCTTTGATAGCAAAGTAACAAGTTTTCTGATATAAATTATTTTAACATATATTTTTTTCTTCAACCCATGCAGGATATTGGTTGAAGTTACCATAAAATAATTATATATTACATTATTAATCAATATTTCATCTTTTCAATTTTCCACTTTACTGTTATCATAACAGTGTAAAAGTTTACTTTAAACTGTATAAGGAGAAAACTAATGGGTGGATTTTTTGGTGTTACCTCAAAAGAAGATTGTGTATTTGATTTATTCTTTGGAACAGATTACCATTCGCATCTTGGTACCAGACGAGGTGGAATGGTGGTATACGATGAAGAGAAAGGCTTTAACCGGGCTATTCACAATATAGAAAATGCCCCTTTCCGTACCAAATTCGATAAAGACTTTCAAGGGATGATTGGGAAGTCAGGCATAGGTTGTATCTCAGATTATGAACCTCAGCCATTGCTTATTCGTTCCCATCACGGTACCTATGCAATTACAACAGTCAGCAAAATAACCAATGCAGATGAAATCGTAAATCAAGTTTTTATGACTGGAAACTCCCATTTCATGGAAATGAGTAGTGGCGAGATCAATCCAACAGAGTTAGTCGCTGCTATCATTAATCAAAAAGAAAATCTGATAGATGGTATTCACTACGCCCTTGAGCTAATTGAAGGATCTCTGTCCCTCATGCTCCTTACTGCAAAGGGAATCTATGCTGCTAGAGATAAATATGGCCGTACCCCAGTTGTTTTAGGAAGGAAAGAAGATGCTTGCTGTGTAACCTTCGAGGATTTTGCGTATCGCAATCTGGGTTATCATGATTATAAAGAATTAGGACCAGGCGAAATAGATGTGATTACACCAGAAGGTGCCAAAGTACTTTTAGCACCTGGCAAGGATATGAAGATTTGCACTTTCTTATGGGTCTACTATGGATATCCTTCCAGCTCCTACGAAGGCATCAGTGTGGAGAACATGCGTTATAAATGTGGCGAAGGTCTAGCCAAACGTGACAATGTAACACCAGATATTGTTGCCGGTGTTCCGGATTCTGGTATCGCCCATGCAATCGGTTATTCCAATGCATCTGGCATTCCATTCTCCAGACCTTTTATAAAATATACCCCAACCTGGCCTCGTTCTTTTATGCCAACGATACAGAGCAAAAGAAATCTAATTGCAAAAATGAAATTAATTGCTGTTCATGATCTTATCAAGGATAAAAGTCTTCTCTTAATTGATGATTCCATCGTTCGTGGAACCCAGCTAAGAGAGACAACCGAGTTCTTATATCAGAGTGGCGCAAAAGAGGTACATATTCGTCCAGCCTGCCCTCCTCTCATCTATGGCTGTAAATATCTGAATTTCTCAAGGTCCAACTCAGAAATGGATCTAATTACCCGTAGAGTCATTGCGAAACTGGAAAACGTCAAAGATGGCCTTAATATACCAGAGGAACTCCTGAAGGAATACTGTGATCCAGAATCAGAAAAGTATAATCAGATGGTAGAAGAAATACGCAAAGAATTGAATTTTACTTCTCTGCGCTTTAATCGCCTTGATGACATGCTTGATGCTGTTGGAATTGAACCATGTAAGCTTTGTACTTATTGCTGGAATGGTGAAGAATAGAAAAGTAAAGAACATTTTCATCAAATACCCTATGAAATAGAACCACGAAGCTAGGATCAGGTCTTATGCTTCGTGGTTCTTATTTTATTAAATAATACCGTTTTAAATTCTGATGTTTCGTTAATTCAGTTCCCTACCTAATACCTGTTGGCATTTATATTATTATCCCATCTGTCTTTGTGTATCCTTCAAGCGAACCTGCCTTTACCTGAATACAAGCATAACAAATTGCGCTATCATTTGCAGCAAAAAACTGTCTCTTGCCTTCCGGAGATATACGGATCCAATCACCGGCTGCTAGTTCAATCTCTTCCCCATCAATAACTGCCTTTCCTCTTCCTGACAACACTACATAGATTTCTTCATTTTGCTTATGAGCGTGCACAAATGGCACACACTTTCCTGCAGCTAGGTTATTGATGCTGACCTCCGCCCCAGTTAACCCGATCTGATCATGAAGTTCTACTCTTTCCTCATTCCCAATACTAATTTTACTAAAATTACTCATGTGAATACCCTCCAATTTGATTTACTATTGTAACATTCTTTGTTACAATTACAAGGTAATACTTCTTTGTTGTAATGTCAAGTGTTACATCGCGAAAAAATAAAAAATTATCCATACCCCTTCACAAGAGTACGGATAATCATTTCTCTGCTATTCTCTTTTCCATCTCTTTTTTTATGTCTGCCATGGTGATTTTGGCCATCTCGTCTTCCATCGCTTTCTGCACTTGCATCAGCTTATCATCTAGCACATTGTGAATATTTTTCCCCACAGGACACTGTTTGTTTGGATTCTCATGAAAATGAAACAATTCTCCAGTACCCACACATTCTACAGCATTATACAAATCAAGCATTGTAATCTCTTCAAGTGGCTCCACAATCTGTGCTCCTCCCGTCCCCCTTACAACTTTTATAAGACCGGCTGCTTTTAATTGTTGCAAAAGTCTACGGATTACAACTGGATTGACATTGACACTGCCAGCCAAAAAATCACTGGTCACTTTATAATCTTCTTTATAGGTGTCCATGAATAATAAAACATGAACCGCCATGGTTAATCTACTAGATATCTGCATACCTTCACTCCTTTAAAACTTAACCTCATTATAACTGGCAATTCATATAACGTCAATGGTTACAGAAAAGCCGGAGGGAGATGATAGGTAGCATTTGCTGTTTCGTGATTTTTATTCGTTGTCAGTTCCGCTCGCTCTATCCCATTGATCTAAATTGCATCCCAAACATCGAACTATGGTTCACAGGCGAATCGTGACACAATAAAATTAATCAACTCTGTCAGAGGTATGGTCAATATAAGATCAATTCCAGAAGTATAGTTCCTATCACAGTTAATTGTCGGCTGCTCCACTAGTTAACTCTTTTGGCACTCCACATATCTAAAAAAGTTTCATAAAACTGACTACCAACATGCACTGTATCTTCCACTCGTACCATCTAAGGATGGTTAGTGATTTGTAGTTCTTTTTCTATGTACTCTATTGCTTATTCACATAACAAAACCGCAACCCTTGATTACTCAAGGATTGCGGCATAAAAGTTCACCTGATTGGTTCTATTCGATTGATTACTCGATTACAAAAGCAACACGGCCTGAACCTACTGTACGTCCACGTTCACGCTTCGATGGAGGAGAGATTGAGGTGATTTGGGTGGGGTTTTAGTGTTTGTATTATTTAAATTCGCATGTAATAATTTCGTTACTCAGATTCTTAGAACCAAATTAGAACCATGGGCGTTTTTGGAGTTCGATAAGTCCATATTTATTTTGATTTTATATTGAATATATCGGTTACGTTCCAAACAAATCTACAAATTACTTTTAATATTAATGTCTCTCAATCCAATTGAAGGAAAGTTATCATTTATCTTCTTATCAATCTCCAAATCAACACGTATGACTTTTAACAGTTCACAGTATTTACTATTTTGTTCTGTCTCATCTTTAATTCCCCATGTATCAATATAATTGTTTAAAGCTTTAACCACTTCTATGTTTCCTGTTATACTTATCAAATTTATATGATTTCGTAACAAATCTAAATCTACATTATAACACTGATTTTTTAAGACTTTACTAAATAGTAAGATAAGTTCAACATACATTTCTTGCTTTCTTTTATATTGATTTTCTTCCTTGATATTCTTACGATCACTATGCTTTTCTATCATAGTTGGTACTATTGCAATAAGTGCTCCCACTACAATAGGAATGCAAGTTTTTATTATTTCCACTAAATATCACCTCGTATTCTAATTTTAATTAATATCCTATATTACATATAATGAACTACAGTGGTTAATCTATAAGAATTGCTACTATGTAAAACAACTTGCATGATTTTAACTATATAAACTTGACAGATTTGGGATATCTACCATGTGTATATTTGCTTACGTTTAATTAGTATGCAATATAGATATATACCTAGTAATGTTATTTTGCTTGGGTTTATAATCTACTGCTGTTAAAATAATCTCCTGAACTAAAATATTCTATCACTATTTTTCATCTTTCATTTTTTTTGCAACTGATTGCAGTTTTAACAAGTTTGTTTTGCGTTTTAATGGCTGTTCGTAAATTATATCTAACAACTCACAAAAAACAACTTCCACTAATTCTATCAATTCCTTATCTATCTCTTGCTGTTTAAATATATCTCCATCATTGGTATGTACTGCTCCATTTCCAATATCTTTTATCGCTTTTAATAATTCAGTCGGCATATTCATAGCCCAGTTAGGAGCTTTCTCTTGATTAATTGCCTTTTCCAAATCACTTATTTTCTTTCCCAACATTCCATCCCTAAAACCTTGATTATATAATATCCATTCTAATGATGAACGATACATAGACATAGCTGCAGTTAATGCATTAACTGACTTAGCTCTATATGCTTGATCAATGTAATATTTTACTTCTGTTGGCGTGTGTTCAGTAATACAACCACCATAAGTATCATGTAGTACTGCTAATTCTAATTCTTTCGGCCCTTTATATAATACTAATATAGATATTGTCTTGCACTGTAAACATTTTGCTATCCAAACTACTGGTAAAGATGTAAACTCTATCCGCATCGAAGGCTTATACAAGTGGAAAGATTGTTGATTACTAAATTGTTCTACCGTATGCTGTCTTGCATCAGAACATTTCGGACAATATAAACTTTCCTCATAGTTATTATTCATTAATTGTATACAGTACTCATTACCTATAGGACTATCAGCCAATTTTAACCTCGAATACTTGATAGTCGCATTTATTATTCCCTTTATGTTATCTATCATAATCCCTAATCCCCCATATTTACCTGTAAATAAACAGGATAAAATCATCATTAATACCATGCTTCTAAATGCTTATATATACATTTTTTGCAGTACATGCCAGCTATATAATTACCTTAATACTGTTTAGTTCACTCTGTAAACTTTTCAATTCTCTGTATGTTCCTCTAAAAATATACTCTCCTGAACTTAGTATTATATTTAACTGATTCAAAGCACTTTCAATATATCGTTCAGCATATTCATCGATGCCATATTTTTCATAGTATCTTATTGTATTTCTAGCATATGTTAATACATGGTAGTTTACTCTGACATCTTGTGTAATACAGAATTCTAAAGTAGTAAAAGATTTTTCTATTGTTGACTTAAACAAATCAATATCAGTATCAGATGTCTGATTCCCCATGTTCATTTCGAATAGTATTATTGCATGTGTATTAGCTATGGAAAATATCTTCTTTTTACTATCTGTGTATGCCTGATCTATTTGTTGCCATGCTAAATCTATTTTATCTTTTCTTTGTAGAAACAATGCGTACTGATGCCGAATATATGGTGACTTATTATTATCAAGTAACCTCTCATAAAATTTTATACCCTGATTAATGTTAAATGCACGTTTTGTTATATCAGCATCATATGCCCTTCTTTTAAATATATCGTATCGAAAAATAACTTGAACACTTATCCTATCTAAAAAGCTCTCTAATACTTGTGCCATTACTTTTTCTGGCAATAAATATAATGATTTTTCAGCAAATAATTTACTTCTCATCACCATATAGTTTTGATCATTTTCATACAGATTTGTATCTTCACTTTCAACAATAATTTGATTCATTTTATCCAATGCAATAATAATATCATTATAATTCTCTATACAATCACTGAAATAAAAATATAACATATCCATTGAAATTGGAATGCCACAATAACTAGTATAGTTGACCAGTGCAAATAATTCCAACAAGTTAATTTTCAATTTTGGATCTGAATATTTTTTTAAGTCTTCAATATATCTCTTTATTCTTTCTTGAATTTTAGCATTAATCGAAGCAAAGAATACAATTTCAAGCAGTGATACATTGTCATTCTGTTTCATTAAATCGATTGCTTCTCCACTCGAGCGGTTCATCGATTTACAAATATTTTGAATATCATTAGATAATAAATTACTTATATCAATTATTCTATCAGAGGATATACTTAGAAATCTTTTTACATATTCAAAATTTAATGCTCTCTCCGCTAAGACAAGCTTAATATTCTTAGCATCTTTTAATACTTGAAGTGCATCAATATTGTTATATAAATTATCAATAAAAACCACAACATTTTTATCATATTCTACTACTTCCACTAATCTCTCTGCCTCTGATCTAATGATACTATTAAACCAAAATTTACGACCATCTATATCATTTGAAAATGCTAACTGCATAAGAAGTGTCGATTTACCGCATCCTGGTATACCAGTAAGAAGTGTAACCTCTCCTGTTAGTATTACTTCTAAAGCATTAGCATAATAAGATGTTTTTCCAACATTTGATGAGTAAATATCTGATATTTGAGGTTCCGCTCCAGCAAAAAAATCTATGACTGGTCTCCTTAGTCCTGATTTTCTTAGTTCATTACAAATAAAATTTGCAGGGAATATCTCCCTATACTTGCTGTACATATTTTTACTTTCTTTTATAGTGGTACAGTATTCCTCTTCATTGAGATAATTAATTAACTCTTTTGTATCGGCTTCAATTATATAAAATCCTAAGTCCCTAAAATCTTCTATTAGCTCCTTATTTTTTTCTTCTGGATATACAACAAGCCATTTTGGCATTATTGATTTGCTATAATACTCACTATTACTAATTAATTCCAATGTATTGCTATCTGATAAACTAGTTCCCCAAAAAATTGTAGGGCATATAGATAGTTTGTATGTAACAGTATTAAATAACCCTCTATCTCTGATGAAAAGATCCATTAATTCCTTTTCTGTAAATGACATATCACTTCCCAATGTATATGTTACTGATCCATGTAGTTTATATAAGTTCACCACATTGTCCCGTTCTAATGAACCATATATCTTTGTATCAGAAATATTCTTAGTCGAATTGACATTACCAAATATCTTTTCAACTAAATCGTCTATATTGATTGTTACAATGTTCTTTATTGGCAATCTTGTTAAGGATAAATATTCCTCATCAAATCTCTTTACTGTATACGTATCTTTTAAAACCCGCTCCAACATATCGGCATTGTCTTTCTTAACCTTCTGACATGTTTTTCCCAAAGTTAGTACTCTTCCTTTGTCTAACTCAAATAACTCTATTAATTTTTCATTTATTATATTTCCTAAGGGTAAGCTTACATCATCATTATTATAAGCATACACTGAAAAACCTGCTCCTAAATATAAATTCATGCCATGCTTTTTAACTAATTCCTTAAATAATGCCTCTTTTTCAAATTTCATAATACCCCCGTACCCTTCACTTTATCAATAGTCTATATATTTACTAATACATTAATATATAATTACTTGTATTTTACCATATTATCTTATTTATTACCAGTTTTTATCGACATTTTACTTTTCCTACTATTCATCCTCCCAACTAATATCTTATGGGTGAGTTGAAAAACTTAAGCCTTGAATGAAAATCTAAACGCAACTAAGGTATAGTTATTATGTATGTAATAATAACCTCTAGTTATAAGCATTTTCCCACCTCTATCCACGTGTAATTCTGATTCTTTTGGGCAATAATAAATTAAAATATTTGTAATTAAGGGTATTTTTGCGTATAGAAAAGAAACCTATGAAATTTATGTTGTAAAAGTAAATTCCACACGTTGCATTTACTTTTTTATAGGATGGCTTCTACCTTACGCTAATAATTATTATTTAATATTTCAGCAATGCGGGCTTAAGCATCACTTCATCTGCTTCAATAGCCCTTAGGTCTAAAGCCTCAAACAGCTTTGAAGGAAGCAACAGCTGAGCTAGTTCATAGGGAGTTCTACCATTTAAACTAGCTCTAGCTGTACTATTGATATGATTGGTTAGCAATGTCATATCCTGTTGGGTATTGTTCGTAAGAGGCACTCCCTTGGGTATTACTTTACGAATATATTCATGATTCTTTTCTAATTTTGCCTTTTGCCAGCTAGCCAGTGGATCACAGTAAAACACATGAGTCCTGAAGGTATTCATCTTATCATTTTCCAGGTCTTCAGCACCCTTAAACTCTGATCCATTATCTGTCAAGATGAGTGGAAATACTATACGAAATACTTCTATTCCAAGAAGCTCTGTTAGACTGTCAAACACTTGCTTTACGCACTCTTTTGTGCATTCTGGCATTAAGAAAATAAGCATGAAATTGCAGCTCCGAAATAATAACGTGAGCATGACATTCCCTGTTTTATTCGACCCATGAACGGTATCCATCTCAACGACATTAACCTCTGGATGCTCCCTAATATACGTTTGATACTCTTTATACGTGCGGTTTTGACGATAACTATAATCGATGGTTGGTTCTTGTCGTTTTTTCTTACGTTCTCTGTATTTTACTTTCTTTGGAAGATCAATGTTTCGGACAGTAAACAACCCTTGGTCAATATAGTTGTATAATGTTTTCATACCACAAGGAATCTCATCTTTATGGGTTGAAAAAATATGAGCAATAGATTGCCCTTGTTTTAATAAAGGAGTTATCAAGCAATCTAGTTCATAAATATCTTGTCTAGAGAAACCTATGCCCATACGCGATTCCTTTTGTACTACTTTATAGGCATCATAGGCCACATTTGCCCGATAATAAAAATGAGGTTTTCTACATTCATAAATGTCATTACACCCATTGCATACATGAGGGGCACGAAGAGTATTTTTGCACATATCCGAGCGATAATCGCTGCAGTATATTCTGCAATCTACTATCTTACAGGAACAGCATTTCTTTACCTTGATACATTCCTTACATACTGACTGCTTTTGACAATACATCCGATATCGGCAGTCATTATGATTGCTAGTAAAACCTTCATCACCGATTCTGTGTTTACGAACTTCTCTTGAAATAGTGGTGATGTCTTTACCTAAAGTTCTTGCTATATTTGCAATACCTTCACCATGACTTAATCCATCCTCAATCACATATCGATCCTGTAAAGTTAACTGCTTTTGATACTTATCATTTATATTCATACGACACTCCTTGGTAGGTAGATAACCATAGGTAAAGCATTTCCATTATGTAAAAGTAAATTCCACCTATTTGTAAGAGTAAAAGCAACAAAAGTTTAAAACTTGCAGTTAGATTTTCATTTAAGGTGTACACGGAGAATCAATCTTTGTAAGTGAGAATAAATTTTTGTAATCGGAGAATCCACCCCTCTCTTCAACATATTGACAGGTGTTGGCGGCTTACAATTCAGTTTATTTTTTTAGAAGAGAAGGTATTAGCAGGATGTCACCAGGTGCGACTGGTTCACATCCAAGTTTACGCATAATCTCTTCTCCGTGGTAGAAGCTGAACGTTTCGTAGGGACTACGATTGTTTAGCTTCTTTCTTTTGTAGGAGTTAATGTGGTTCATCATTCGATTGATCTCTTCCTGGGTCAGGTCATCAAAGCTTGTTCTCTTTCGAAGAATTCGACGAATTAGTTCATGGTTGACCTCGATGGCTCCCATTTGATATGGCTTCCCGGCATCACAATAGAATACCTTGGTCTTCTGTCCTGACTGCATATCCGGTTCTTGTAGTCGTTTCCGGATTGACCCTGGCTGTCATTTGGCTGCCTACAAAATTCATCCGTGGAGAACAGATGAATCCTGCAATAGACAAGTTATTCCGGCTGTTGTACAAGTTCTGCGGAGTATCTACCTGCTGGATAACACCATCCTTCATGACCACGATTCAGGTACCTAGAGTCGTAGCCTCGGTCTGATCAAGGGTTACATAAATCATAGTCCCACCTAATCTCTCGTAGAGTTTGGAAAATACGATACATCTGCATACACAACTTGGCATCCAGATTGGACAGAAGCTCATCCATGAGGAATACCTTGGGTTTCTTTTTCAGCTGTTGCTCTATATCCAACATTTTTTCCGAATTCATAACCTTCTCTTCAATTTCCATGTTAGAATCCTTAACTGCCCGGAATCCATTGTCACATATTTTTTAATAGGCTCTAATTTTATACTTACCATTGCTCTCATCCTTTCCTGACCACTACTCTGTATCTTCTGAATGACACGCATCGGTAGTTTTTCTGCGCCTTGCTGTTCCTACTGCATAAACAAAAATGCTTCCTGCAAGTAGTATTAAAAAACATAAAATAATTGATAATACGTTCCATAAATTCAACTCATCGTAGATGCTAATTCTAAGATGAGGCTGCATATAAAATTTTAACACCTGCGCTATAGACAACAAAATCCCGTGTCCTGTCTCTAATTCTTCTTTACCCGGCCATAATAATTCAAACCTTATCATTTTATAAATTAAAATAATGCTTACACCAGAAATGCCGAATCCTAATATGTTTTTAATCACGTTTTTCTGTTTTATCAGTTTCCTAAATTCCGTGACATAATTCATCTGTAGAAACTCTCTAACACTGCACCCAATTTTTTGAGCGTTTCGATACATATTTTTTAATAATAATACAATTATCCATGCTCCTATCATAAAGACAATGCTTTTAATACGCAGATTAATTATCTTCTGGTATTCACCACTCTGAAAAATAGAAACATCACTATCACTGATGCCTAATCTCTGTAAAAAAAGACTTGTATCTGCTTCATTTTGAAGATTGCACCACAACTGTGAATACTTTTCATTATAGTTGTAGTAAGCTTTCATATTACCAATGGGAATATAAATATCTGCCCCTTCATTTTGCTCCATAACTCCTATTATTTCATAGATCACGCCAGCAATTTCTATTTCATTAGACACCGCTTTTGTTGTACCAAAAAATTGAAAAGCAGCCTTTTTGCTTATGACAGCAACCTTTCTTCTTCTATCCACCTGCTGCTTATTAAACCACCCTCCTGATATTAACTTTTTCCCTGAAAGATATAAAAAATTCTCGTTTGTCGCAATTATCTGCATCACTTTAGTATCTCGGATAGAAGGTACCTTCATTTCAGTTTCCATTAAAAAACTGATATCATATCCTGCCTCGCTCAAAATTTCTTGATGGGTTCTGGTAAACTGCTTTTTTTCGGAATGAAAGGAAAATACATACAAAAACTGTCCTACTGAGTCTTGTATCTCTTTTTCGACTACTAACTCAGTTCCAAAAAGAAACAAAAGCAAAAGTATCATTAACAAGAGAAGTATTCTGCTTTTCTTCATCTACTCACCACTTTCATCATATTTAACTCTATCACCCTCTTGAATCTCTGATGTACTGGATGCGATTACCGACATGTTAGAATTGATACCCATAACAGCCACATTTGAATTGTCTGTATCTAGCAAATCAACGGAAACTCTGGTTACAACATAATTATTTCCCAGTATGCTCTCTTTTTCAGTTAATACTAATACATAATATCCTTGTGCATCTTTATTCAATGTATAATTTGGTAAAATGGTTTCATACTCTTTACTTGTCTTTCTGATTATAATTTCAACTTTTTTCCCTGCAATAGTATCATCTGAACATTCAAGACTGATTGAAACGGTATACCCTTCTTTTCCATCATCCTTTATAAAAGATTTAATATCTACAATCTTTCCTTCTTTCTTTTCTGAAACATCTCCTATTTTCAAAGAAACCTGACTATTTTTATCTATCATACTGGCAGTTTCAGTATCTACCTCTAAATCAACTATCCATGCAGTGGATTCTTCCGCCATTTGAACTAGAACTGTATTTTGTACCGCCATAACATACATATCTTTTTGAACTCCAACAGTCAGGATAATGCCTGCTTTTGGAGCTTTTACTTCAATTTCACTTTGATTGGAATCCATTTGTACAATCATCAACGTCTGATTCTTTTCCACTTTATCGCCGGAAGATACTAAAATTTTCCTTACACGACCATTGTTCTCTCCATAAATATTCCATGTATTGGAATAGGTTACATATCCTGTTCCTTCCACGACATTTTCCAACGCGCCCGAAGTTGGCTGTGTCAGTGTTACAGTTGGTAAATTCATATTATATATCGTTTTTGAAAAAAAGGTAAAAAACAATACAATGCCAAAGAATATTGTAATAATTCGAATAAATCGTTTTTTATTTGTACTATTCATAACTCATCCTTTCATTCCTGACAGTTTTATTCCATCTTTTAGATAATCCTGACCAAATAATAGTATTACTAAAATTGGAAAAGCATAAAAGCATGCACCCACAAACGAAACACCAATCTGTTCTGAATTGATGCTGGCTAAAAACATGGATAATGGTTGTTTTTCATTTTCTCCGATAAAAATAACTGCCTGGTCGATCAGATTCCAATATTCAATAATAGTCAGCATTGCTGTTGCCACTAGTCCTGATTTTATCATCGGAAGCACAACGGAAATAAATATGTTAAAATGACCTGCTCCGTCCATTTTTGCAGATTCTATATATGCATCTGGTATCATTTTCATAGATTGCCTTAACAGGAATGTTCCAAAAGGATTAAATACTCCCGATAAAATAATTGCAAGATAGCTTTTTTCTATTCCAAGCCATTCAGCCATTATATAATTGGGCATCAGGGTCACCTGCAATGGAAGAAGCATAACAATAATGTAAACAAAATAGACTACTTCTTTTCCTTTGAAGTTTAATACGGTAAAAGCATATGCAGCCATAGAAGAAATAACCAACTGTCCTATTACGACAGGCAATACAATCTTTACTGAATTCCAAAACATATTAAGATAGACAGGACTTTCAAGCAGTAGTTCCAAATATTGTGATATACTGATTTTCTCTGGTACCAACTCAACATCTATATATTTTTTCCCCGGATGCATTATATCCCCTACTGTAGAATAGTTGTATTTCACCTCATTTTGGCACATAAAAGAATTGGTAAATGTAATAATCAATGGAGATATATACAGTAAGGCAAACAGCCCTAATATCCAAATGATTACATATTTTTTTTTATGTTGAAACCTCTTTTTCTGCATTCTTTTTCCTCCAACCCAGCTAGAATCGAAGATTTTTGGATATTCGATTTTCTGCTTTAAAAATGACAGCTACGAAAACCACAATGATTACCGTAAGAATATATACTGCGCTGACAAGCTTTGAGTAGTTCAATGATAAGAACATGTTATTCATATAATGCTGTAGCAGATATAAACTGTCTGGTGGATATTCTCCTGTCATAATATATACTTCTTTAAATACTTTAAATGAATTAACAAAGGACATAATCAGTACGAGGAATGTAGTAGGTGTCAAATACGTCAGTGTAATATTCTTAAACTGCCAAGCCTTTCCCGCTCCCTCAACAGCAGCACATTCATAGTATTCTTCCGGTATATTTCCTAAACCACTTATGAAAAGTGCCATGTTATAGCCAACATTCTTCCATAGAAAAATCAAAATCATAACAATCCATCCATAATCACTTTGTATCCAGTCCATTCCTTGAATTCCGAATACTGCTAACAATTTATTTAGCACTCCATACTGGCTGAATATATTTTTCCAGAAAAAAGCTGTCGTTGCTGACGGAATAACTAATGGTATTAAAAACACAAGGCTAAACCAGCGATTCCATTTTCCAAGTCCCTTAATAAAAACAGCAATTCCCAACGAGCATAACATATTGAGTGGAATACTGACAATTATAAACACAGATGTATTCCTTAATCCTTTCATAAAATATGGGTTATGAAATAAATCTACAAAGTTCTGTACTCCTACAAACTGTCTTCGGATTGGATTATCTATCAATGCATAAGTAAAAGAAAAAAAGAAAGGAAAGAGATAGAATATTATAAAACCAATAATACTTATTCCAAGCATAAATACTACTATTCGATCTTCCTTTTTATATTTTGGTTTTCTTACGTTAATCATTTGCCTCTACTTCCTCTCCGATCTTCTTTTTCTTTAAACTATTTTCTCCAGTTCTTCCTTTTTCCCTATTCGTTCAGATATTGTGTGATTTTGTTCTGTAAGATTTGTGCCGTCTTTTCTGCTGACTGCATACCCTCAAAATACTTACTGTTTTCTGCATTTAAATAGTCTATAATAACAGGATCTAGAACATCACATGAATTTATCTGTTCTACCCATTGCATCAGTAATTTCTTATATTCCCCAGAATCAACATTGCTTCCGGTTCCATCCTCATAAAATTTCATATATCTGTTCACAGAGGATTCAAAACCTGCTCTATTTACCGCCAGTCCATGGATGGATGGCAGACATTGAACTTCTTCCGATAATAGGTATTTCATGAATTCCCATGCAATTTCTTTATTTTTTGATGCACTGTTTAATCCAAAACAGTATGCTGAACTTGTGTTTACATTCCCCTTTTCATCGGCCATTGGTGCTCCCATGGCAAGGCTACCCTCCACATTATAAAATGCTGCCTGTACATCATAATCAGGTACCATTGCGAAATGGTATTCGTTACTATAGTAGTCAATGGTTTTTTTTGAATCAAAATATCCTACTTTCTCCATTGACTGCACCTCTTTCAACCATTCTGAATACTGTTCCGCATCAATATTTACTGTCTTTTCATCCATATCAATCAGTGTGTGCTGATGTTCCTTGGCTATGCTCTCCATATAATTGATGCTCTTTCCCTGCATCAGATACACATTTTTTAATTCAGATTGATCTGTCATTTTTTTTGCAAGTGAAACCGCTTCTTCAAAAGTTATCTTTTCTTTATCTACATTATCCAATTTACTATCTTCCGTAACGTCTTTATCAAAGCTGATAACCTGAAAAGAACTCATATATGGCAGAAGAAATAACTTCCCTTTTTCATCTGTTGCAGATTCTATTACATTCATAAAATAATTTTTATCATTCATCTCTGATGTTTTCGATACATAACCACTTAAATCCTCAAATACACCCATACCCATATATTTTTTAACAGGCAATTGTGTAGAAAAAATAATATCTTCCGCTTTTCCTGACATGATTTTTGTATTCAATAATGTCCTGTAATCATCAGCAGCATTTTCTCCAGACGTTCCCTGATATGTGTTAATTGTAATTGTTATATCTGGATACTTTTTTTCAAATTCCTCTGCAGCTGTCTTTAGAAATTCCTGCTCAATCATTGCTGAAATTGTAATTTCTCCCTTCATTTCAGGCTGCTCATACTCTTCTGTTTCAGAACTTTCCTGTCCATTTGTTTTTGGTTCACTATTAGAATCTTCCTGCACTTGGTTCTGGCTATCCACATTTTCTCTGTTGCTCTGTCCGCACCCACTTAATACTGTGGTAATTACAAGAAAGAGCGCAACTACCTTTTTATTCATAAAAAAACCTCCTTGTTATGATTCATTTTTCCATCATAACAAGGAGATGTCTATAAGATGCACGCAACACGTGTCAAAGTTGTAAATTCAAACTATTTCCCAGGAAGTTCTGTACTCAGATATAGCACTAGGTCGTTTTCATACTCATATCCATTTTGACTGCCTTCTTTATTCATAGCGATAATACTTCCCGTTTTTATTACAGCATATATTCCCCCATCTGTCACTTTTTTGTACATATATCCTCCAGTCATTTTTATTGCTCCAATTTTATTCAAATGAGAGAATGATATATAGTCGTTCAATAACTGCTCTACATTCAATTTTGAAAAATCCTTTGTCGCATTAGAGGAAGACAATGACACACTCAACACTTGTGTAGTAACAGCATTTATTACAATTTCCGCATTAATTTCATCTGTTTCCAAAGCTACCGTCCAATAACTGTTAATCATAGTCGAACTACTGTCAATAATCTTTTCCTTTTGTCTAATGCAAAGCTTAGGACTGACTTTTATAAATACAGGAGATTCTTCACCTAAATACTGTGTGCAAAAATTATCTAACCATATTTTTGCATCTTCTATTGCCTCTTCCATTGTAATCTGTCCTTGCATCGGTTCATGGGGTTGCTCCTCCTGATTACTCTCCATACTTTGTAATACTTGAAGAAGTTCTGTCTCAGAAAGAGTTTTCTGGGCAACTACATCGGTCTCTCCATCTTCATCCTTCAGGGGTATCGCTATTACACTTCCTGTCTGAGACAAAAGGAAATTACCTTTTGTCTGAATCATATTCTGTAACAAAAACAAACCGCTAATTGCAATCACAAATCCAAGAAAGATGCCACTTACTGTCATGAATCTTCTCATTTAAACTGGCACCTCCTCACATGGCAGAATAAAACTTACCAACGTTCCACAGCCTTCTTCACTCTCAAACTCAACTCTGCCTTCATGAATCTGGGCTATTTTCATGACCAGAGACAGCCCAAGTCCTGCTCCGTGTTGCTTTCTGGATCGCGATTTATCCACCATATAAAATGCCTCTGTTATTCTTGACAACTCCTCTTTCGGAATACCATGACCATCATCCTGAATGGAAATTACATAAGAAGTACCTTTCCGATTTCCTGACAATTCGATTCTTTTACTGCCAGCTTTAACAGAATTATCAATAATGTTCAAAATCAATGTTTTAAACAAATCATAATCCACCTTAATATATGTATTTTCTATTTTGGGATGAATTAATAATCCCTTCTCTTGAAATATAGGTTCCAAACCTTCCACAATATCGTTTAATAATTCATCTGTTCTCATTTCTTGTAACAAAAAGGCTTGACTGTTTAGTACTGTCATATCCATTAGCTTAAAGGACAATGACTCCAATCTCATTCCTTCATTCCATATATGTTCTGCGGCTTTTCTCACCTCTGTTCTCGAAAGTTCCTTCTGATATAGCATATCTGCATAACCAATCATAGCTGTTAAAGGTGTTTTCAACTCATGAGCAAAATTTGCAACAAAATCTTCTTTTTGCTTGGCTGTATCTGAAAGTTCTTTTACCTTCTCTTCTACAGCTGCAGCCATCTGGTTAAAACTATCAGCCAGTTCACTGATCTCATCCCTTCCCGCAGTAGAGATTCGTTCCTCATATTCGCCATTTGCAATTCGATTTGCAACCCTGGCCATCTTCTTCAATGGTCTAATCAGGAATGTTGAAAAAATAAGAATCAGAAGCATCCCTACACTCAATGCAATACAATATATTTTCTGAAAATAAGAAATTAAAGTATCCTGCTGCTGAAGCAGATTTGAAATATCTACCTGAGTTACAAAATAAATTTTATCATTTCCCTGCGAAATCTGACTACCAATCTGAATAAAACATCCCTGTTCCTTATGAGCCATTTGATAGAAGTAGTCATCGCTGGATAAACTCTTAAGAAATGAATTCTTTACTTCTGTTATTTCAGAATAAAGGCTCTGAAAATCATCTGCAAAAAAAGCCACTGGTTTATCTATATCTCCTGCTATTTCTTTAAAAAGCATATTATCGCCATTTGTACTTTCGTTCATTTTCTGATTATTATCTGCGATCATTCCTGCTTGAACAGTAAATCTATCATACTGATACTGTTTTAGTGCAAAATCACGTTCCTGTATGAGACTATTTTCAAACGAGTACTCAATTAAAAAATATCCTGAAATCAAAAAAGCAAGGCTGAAAATAATAGTACTGCAAAGAAATATTTTAGCTAAAAGCCTCATATCATTACTCCAATCTATATCCTATCCTAAATACTGTCTTAATTCTTTCATCCCATAACAGTTTTTTACGCAAACGTTGGATATGTGAATCCAATGTACGCGTTTCTCCAGTAAAAGGTTCTTTCCATACTTTTTCATATAGCTGGTCACGATATAGTGCTATATTTTTATTCAAAATAAGTTCCATAAGCAACTCATATTCTTTCACAGTAAGTATAACTGGTTTTCCATTCTTTAACACTTTCCTCGAAGCCATATTCACTGTCACATCTGCAAACTTAAGCTGCCTTTCATTTTTTCCTGCCCTTCTTAATACAGCTTCCACTCTTGCTATCAGTTCTCCTATCTGAAACGGTTTGGTCAGATAATCATCAGCTCCCAATTTTAATCCCTTTATTCTATCTTCAATACTTCCTTTAGCAGTCAGAAAAATCACCGGAGTACCTGTAGGTTTAATATACTCCAGCAATTCATATCCATTTACCTTAGGAAGCATAATATCCAAAAGAACTAAATCAAAATGCTCCTCCTCAATATAATCTGCCCCTTCCTCTCCATCAGAAGCACAGGTGCATCTATACCCTTCAGAACTTAACTCAAAATATATTAAATCTGAAATTGCAAGTTCGTCTTCTACAATTAGTATGTGTAACATTTTGGGCCTCCTTTATTCATATTAAGTCCATTATAACATGCACATGTGTCATAGTTGCAAAAGAGTCTTCGTATTAAGTTCTTCTAATTGAGCTCATAATATTTAGATAAGTATCTGTATTCTAAAGCGTTTTCCTATACAATCAGAATACGCACTCTCCTTTTTGTAGGTCGTGATTTCCATCGGATGATTAGTTAGAATTCCTATATTGCTGCTATAGAATATATCTGATGAATCTATATTTTTTATTAATATTCTCTAGCTTCTCTGCATCCCTTTACATACCATCTGACAATTTCATATCCGGCTTGTACCAATAACAAGAAAACCATAAGATTAAGGGAAATAACCTGCCTAACCCAGTCCTTGAAGAACACTAGAAATGCCATAATGATAACTGTCACGACTATACTGATTTTAACCCAGCAATATTCATGATGCAGATAATTTACTTTTGTAACAATAAATCAGATTCCAGCAACGATGCCTGCAGAAATAATTCCAATCACAATAAGGACAAGCTGGCAATACACGATGACAGAAATCATATCATTAGAATTCTATTCCCGAGTGCAGCTACAGTTCTTGCCATTGATAAAATACCGTTTGTTATCTCGACAGTTCCATTCCAAAGTGTAATATTAACTCTGATACTTCTGTCATAAATGCAGTTGAGTTACCTGATTTACGAGATGGTTTCCTTGTCATGCTTGGGATGATCGAAAATGAGCCTCAAAAGAATTACATGATCTACTTGAACTTTAGGGTGTACGGTTTGATTTACTGAGAAAAGACGCTTTTAGGTTCATCTTTACTTCGTGAAATTGATAAAAGATTAGAATTTACGTGAAGTAAAACCATTGCTTGGCTCTCGAAGTGGTTTAAGTACAAATGCGGAATCAATGGAGACAGTTAGAACCACGAAGCAAAAAACCGCAACCCTTGATTACTCAAGGATTGCGGTATAAAATTTCACCTTATTGGTTCTATTCTATTGATTATTCGATTACAGAAGCAACACGGCCTGAACCTACTGTACGTCCACCTTCACGGATAGCGAAAGATAAACCTTGCTCCATAGCGATTGGGTGAATTAACTCGATAGTCATTTCTACGTTATCGCCAGGCATGCACATTTCAGTACCTTCTGGTAAGTTGATAACACCAGTAACGTCAGTTGTTCTGAAATAGAACTGTGGTCTGTAGTTGTTGAAGAATGGAGTATGACGTCCACCTTCGTCTTTAGTTAATACGTATACCTGAGCAGTAAATTTCTTGTGGCATTTGATGCTGCCTGGTTTACAAAGAACCTGTCCTCTTTCGATATCAGTTCTCTGAACACCACGAAGTAAAGCACCGATGTTAT
>JAEYPA010000033.1 GCA_023411225.1 Bacillota bacterium | reverse complement strand
GCATCTTTGTGATTTTGGGTTTCTTTCATAGGTATCACTGAAAATAGTCTTAATTTACTTTGATTGCAGTTCCACCTGTGAATTCTTCCCATCGTTTGATTATTATGTCACAGTAATGAGGATCCAATTCCATCATATAACAAGTTCTATCTAATTGTTCACAGGCGATTAAAGTTGAACCTGAGCCTCCAAATAAATCTAATATCTTATCGTTCTTTTTGGAGTAGTCTATTAATATTTCACCAAGCATTCCCACGGGTTTTTGTGTTGGATGAACTCTTTCTTGAAGTTCTGTTTTTCTATCCCCTTTTCTGATTAAACCCGCCCATAAATGTCTATAAATTTTACAGATTGTACCTTTAAAATTAGTCCATGCTAGTTCAACGTCTGAAAATGTATTTTTGTAATTACTTTCCATTTTCTTATCCCATACTAACCATTGGCTGTTATCTGGAAGTTTAGAAGCGAAGTTGTTAGCTCCAAATATTATAGAAGGTAATTCAAGATCTATTAAAAAAGAAGGATCAAAGGGTTTATCATCATTTAATATAGGTTTATATTTACGTGGAGCTACTATTCCACCACCACCTACTTGGCCCATATTTTCTTTTTTTTTAAATCCTAAAGGACCTCCACCTCCTATTTGATTAGTTTTAACAACATCTATCCCATAAGGAGGATCTGTTAATAAAAGATTTATTTTAGCATCATCTATCAATTTATTTGTATCAACAATACTATCCCCACACATTAAACGATGCTCACCTAATTTCCAGATATCCCCTAATTTACAAATAGATTCAATTTCTTCATCTGGACTAAAATCATCTTCTTTGACTTCGACTTCATTTGTATCTAATTTAGTGTCAATTTCTTGTAATTCAATTTCATTAAAACCAGTTAAACTTACATCAAATCCTACAAGTCTAAGTCCCTCATTTATACTTTGGAGTTTTCCATAATTCCAATCAGATTCTTCATTTAATTTATTATCTGTAACCATATATGCAATAGCTTCAGGGCTATCATGCATATGTTTCATTCGTCTAAATGGAACTTCTTTTAATTTTAGTATATTTTTTGCTGCTAAGTATGCTCCTTCTCCTGCGAGAATGTAATTATCTTTACTGATAATTATTGGTCGTCCCCAATCTAATTCATCAATTGATTTGGCTATTTTTTGTATTTGTTCTTCTGTATGTTCTCTTGGGTTTTCTGGATGTGGTTTTAATTCTTCTATTTTTATAAATTCGGCCATACTTATCACGTGCTCTCCCACTATTCATTTAAATGTAGGGGGTTCTATGATTAAAAGGAGGTATAGGGCCGATCTATACCTCCACATAACAGCTTAAACTATTTTTTTGTAAATCTAAAAAAAATGATTATTATAATCCTTTATCTGTTGCAACTTCTTTCAATTGTTCTAAAAATTCTTTAAATTTTTGGAAATAGGCTATTGAAAATCATCCGAAATTTATATTAATATAATAATATCTTAATTAATGCTCAGTGATTAAATATGAGCTCTGAAGGGATAGTAATTTTAGAAAAAATTAATTATAGACCGGTTAGTCCTGGTGAAACTAGTTGTATTCATTGTGTTAATTCATGGAATGATTCAGATATTTCAAATAATGGAATTATTGAATCTAAGTGTTGTTATTTGAAAATGAAAGTTGATGAACTTCATATTTGTGATTTAGTTTGTTAAATTTTATTTAATATGAATTATCTAATTATTGTCATACAAAATTTATATTAATTAATAAAATCTTAAGTGATGTACAGTGATTAAATATGGATCAAAACCTTACTCAAAAATTAGAAAAAGCTAACTATAGAAAAGTTAATGAAGGTGAACTTAGTTGTATACACTGTAATCATTCAGATAATAATTTAAATATTTCCAGAGGACGTATTACGTCTAAATGCTACTTTTTCCAAATAAATGTTGATGAATCTCATATATGCGATTTAATTAAATGACCTATACCCAAATATTATAATCCTTTATTTTTTGGCATTTATTTTAATTTATTTTAAAAATTATCAGTAAAATTAATCAATAATCTTATCAAGACATTTTAGATTCTCATTCTACTTGCATGACCTTTAACTTAATATAAGTATATGCTAATATCACGTCTTAATTAATAACTATTTAATCTAGTTAATGCTAATAAGTACTATCTAGCATAAAGGAGGTGAAACTAGGACATGACAAAGAAAACTAATCGACATGTTACAAGAAATTCTGATGGAACATGGAATAACAAGAAAGAAGGAGCAGAAAGAGCATCTTCAGTCCATAATACTCAAGCAGAAGCAGAACAAGCAGCAATTCAACAAGCAAAACAGGAAAAAGGCGAAGTCTTTATTCATGGTGTAGACAATAAAATCAGAGATCGAAAAAGCTATGGAAATGACCCTAGAAACAGGAAAGGTTAAATAAAACCTTTCTATTTTTTATTTTTTTTCTGATTATAATCCTTTACCTTTAGCTACTTCTTTTAATTGCTTTAAAAAATCTTTAAATTCTTTTTTATCAGACATTTCACCATTTAAAGCAGCTATCCATTGTAACATGAAATCGACTTTTGTTTCAAGTCGTGCTATGCTATCCCCTGTTTGAGGATCTACACATGATTCTAATTTTGTTAATCGTTGTAATATTGATGCGAATAGTCCTGCTACTGCTATTCCTACTACTATGAGGGCGCCTATTATTTCGATGCTTATTTCCATCCCGCCATCCCCTTAAAAAAATATAAAAAAATTATGCTTCAGGAGTATCGGATGTTTCAGTTTTTGAACTTACTTCATTACCCAAGAAACCAGCTATAGCACCTACAC
>JAEYPA010000184.1 GCA_023411225.1 Bacillota bacterium | reverse complement strand
AATTCAATTTGAATGAGTATCGTCCGTCCACCTTCTCAAGAAAAGCTCCTTTAAAGCATACAAAACATAAGATTGGGAAGAAAAAAGCAGTTTGAGGCTTTATTAATACTCCAATAGCAAAAGACATAATCGCATGAGAGTACTTCTCTTCCGTTAAGGCATATAGCATGTACAGAGCAAATAAGGTATGAACACTGTCTACTTGTCCCCATATAGAGGAATTAATATATACGGCTGGGTTAAATACATAAAGGAATGCAAAAGTAATGGCTGAGGTTTCTTTAAATCGTTTTCTGGCAATCTTATAAATCAGGTATCCTGCCATAACATCACAAAAAATGGCTGGAGATTTAATAATAACTGGTGTCAGAATAGAGTCGTAAGAAATATTAAATAACTTAATAATAACACCTATAATATAAAGAATGTAGATATATCCAGGGGGATAATCTGCAAAGGATTGATTATAAAAATTATGGAAGCCATTCTCTACCGCTGCCTTTGACCACACGTAGAAACAGTTCATATCTGTATCAAAACCAAAATATATTGCAGAGGTAAGTAATTTTATCAAAAAGCAACATAAAATAACGGTTCGTATTTTATACTTATTTGTAAGTAATTGATTGCTTCCATAGTTTCCAATATATCCTGTTTGAATATATCGTTGGTATACAAGATAAAAGGCTATGACTGAGAGTATTGCTATTAAATTAATATATATCATCTTTTCACCTCGTTTTTACATAATCCAAGAATAATTCTACCTATTATTCGTAAATATGTAAAGCACCTGGAAACAATTTGTTTCCAGGCACCAGTATTAATCAACTTCTACAACTTTTATCATATTAGTAACACCTGTTTTTCCGGTGGGAACTCCGGCAGTCAGTACTACTGTATCATTCTTTTTTAAATATCCTAAGCTTACTGCTGTTTTCACGGCCTCATCTAGTAGATTATCCGTATCGTTTACTTCATTAGCATGAACTGGAGTAACACCCCAAAGAATCTGCATCTTACGTCTTGTTCTCTCAATTGGAGATAAGCCAACAATTTGAGCTTCTGGGCGAAACTTTGATAATATTCTTGTGGTAAATCCTGAAATACTTGAGGCTACAATTACCTTAGAATTTAGAGTACGTGCTGTAGTTACAGAAGAATAACAGATAGCACTGGAAATACCCTTAGAACGAAGTCCTGCTCTGGTCTCTATTAATGCCTCGTAATCTAAATTATCCTCTGTTTCCTTTGCAATTTTTGCCATCATATTAACAGCTTCTACTGGGTATCTGCCCATGGCAGTTTCACCAGACAGCATAATTGCATCGGTTCCATCATAAATTGCATTGGCAACGTCAGTAATTTCAGCTCTTGTTGGTCTTGGATTCCGAATCATGGAATCTAACATCTGTGTTGCCGTAATAACTGGTTTAAATGCATTATTACACTTTTTTATAATATCCTTTTGCATTCTTGGAATGGCTTCAATTGGGACCTCTACTCCTAAATCACCACGAGCTACCATAATTCCATCTGATTCTTCAATAATTGAATCAATATTCTGTATTCCCTCTTCATTTTCAATCTTAGAGATAATAGCAATATCAGAATTACAATCTTTTAAAATGTCTTTGATTTCTTTTACTGCATCTGCATTTCTTACAAAGGATGCGGCAATAAAATCGACACCAGCATTTATACCGAAGATAATATCTTCTCTGTCTTTTTCTGTAATTGCAGGTAACTTAATACTAACTCGAGGAATATTAACACCTTTTCGGTTACTTAGGAATCCACCATTAATAACCTGACAAACAACATCTGTTTCTGTAACCTTTTGAACGTTTAATTCAATTAAACCATCATCAATCAATATTGTATTGCCTACTACCACATCAGAGGTAATCTGATCATAGGTAACTGCAACAATATCTTTATTTCCTATAATATCTTTTGTTGTTAATGTAAATGTTTGTCCAGAAACTAACTCTACCTTTTCGTCGTTTTCTAGTAATTTAGTACGAATCTCAGGACCCTTTGTATCAAGCAAGATTGCAATAGGTACACCCATTTCTTCTCTTACTTTTTTAATAGTATTTATAGTTTCTAAGTGAGATTCATGTGTACCATGAGAAAAATTCAATCTGGCTATATCCATACCGTTTTCAATCAATTGCTTTAATTGCTCCGGAGAACTTGATGAAGGTCCAATGGTACAAATAATTTTTGTCTTTTTTTTCATAATTCCCTCCAAGTGTTGAAATAACTTTATCTTATAATGTTAGTAGTATATCCCGTTTCATAAAAAACGATAAAGTATTCTTCATTAACTATGGGGAAATATATAATTAAATAATTTAAAATCAGTGTTTCTTTACATGCTCATGTGTAAATAGATGTTCCATGCAGTATTCGTAATTCCCGTCACATTTTGAACAGTATCTAAATTCTAACATTGGATCATCCTGTTCAGTTCTCCCACAAACAGCACAACGATGTCTAGTAACATTTCCTGCAGTGTGGACCTGGTGTTTGTACTGACGTTCTCTTCTAATCCTCTGAGGAGAAATTCGTCGGTAATTTCGTCGGCTCGCCATGAACAAAATAATAAAATTAAGTAATGCTACGATAATTGCTAATGCCTGTCCAAGATACAAAGCATCATTTCCCGATGTTGTTAGTGCATAGTATATACTAAGCACAATATCTTTTCCTATATATAAGCCATAAAGAATACCTAGCCATTTCATCTTTATTGGTAGTATAAACATATATAACAACTCCATATCCGGAAATACACAGGCAAAGGTCAAGAATAGTGACATATTGACGTAATACAAACCAAACGGATAAACACTTACTACTGAGTAATTGTCTTGAAATATAAAATATAATATAAAAGCAGCTATAATATTCAATAAGATGCCTGATAAATAGTATAGGTTAAACTTAAAAGCCCCCCATACATTTTCCAGAGAACGGCCTATCATATAATATAAATACATAGTAATGGCAAGAAATAATAGATTTATAGGATCTCTTAGACTACCAGCTTCAAGATCTATGATTGCAAAGGTTAACAGGCGCCATACTTGACCTTGTAGCACCTTACCCACATCTAACAACAAGTAGTTTGCAGTAAACTCAGTTGCAAAATTCAATAGTATAAGGCCTGCAACCTGCAAGATAATCACGTAATACATTAAATTGTGAATGGCGAATTTGCCAAATTTACGTTCCATTTTATTAATAAAGTTCATTCCATCTCCTGCCTTTCTCTGGTTATCCAAATGCTCAATTTTAATCATATGATTACATAATAAAATGGCCTCGCCACATCAAGAAATCAAACGTTTTACCGTCATTCTAAGTTTTGTAGGCATAGCCATCTTATATAACAATTTAAGCAAATATAAAAAATCTAAAATAAGTCTTTTTTCGCAAAAAAGTATGCAATAATAGCAGTCAATATACATGCACCAAAGGTGACAATATAAAACCCATATGCATTATGACCCAAAGGGATATTATCAAAATTCATTCCATAAAAGCTTGCTATCATTGTAGGAATAGATAAAACAATTGTAACAGTAGCTAAAAATTTCATTACGATATTCAAATTATTAGATATAACGGAAGCAAATGCATCCATCATACCACTCAAAATACCACTATATATATTAGCCATCTCAATTGCCTGCTTATTTTCAATAATAACATCTTCCAGTAATTCTGTATCTTCAGGATACTTTTTAATACCTTCGCTTTTCATCAATTTTTCCAGCACCACTTCATTCGAACGCAAAGAGGTAGTAAAATAAACTAAGCTCTTTTCCAATTCTAGGAGTTCGATTAACTCCCTGTTTTTTGTTGATTGATGAAGTTTATGCTCAATCTCTTCACTCTTACGATCAATAATACGTAGATACTGAAGGAAAACTGTAGCATTTTTATAAAGAATCTGTAGAATAAAGCGTGTCTTCATATAGGTATAAAAACCTTTAACACGCCCATCCATAAAATTCTTCAAAATAGGGGTTTCTTCTAGACAAATCGATATTAAAACATCTTTAGCAATTATAATACCCATAGGTATCGTTACATAGCGATCCTTTCCATTTCTTTCTTCAAGAGTTGGAATATCTACCAATACTAATGTATAATCGTCCTCTACCTCAATTCTGGAACGTTCCTCTTCATCTAGTGGAGCACGTAAATGGTCTATATCGATGTTGAAGTGTTCAGATACATCTAAGAGCTCGGATGCAGTTGGATTAGTAAGTGCAATCCAGCTTCCTGCCTCCATTTGATTAATTAAGCGGATTCCGTCTTCATAAGTTTTAAAAATTTCTATCATTATACGCTCCTTACCACTCAGACTTTAAACAGTATTACAAAATACGGACTTGTATAAGAAAGCGTGTCAGATAAATCAATGAGGCTCAAATGCAATCTGCTTACAGTCGGAGTATATGATTATAGTATTATTTCTATTCAGTTCACAAGTGCTACTCGGTCCAACTTCCATATAATCCACATCCTCTCTAAGCAAATATATTAAACTAATGATACATTCATGGAAAATCTTTCTTGCAATATTTATAACCTTTGTAAATTTATCCATAATGACATAGGTTAATTATATGGTTTCACTTATCTTTTGTCAAACACAAAAAGGTAGGATTTAATGAAAAACCCTACCTTTTTCTACCATTATATTAATAATTACTATTCTTCGTATTTATTTTGATCCATTGCGTTTGTATTAGGAATTTTTAATATTGTACCAGGTTTTAATACTATCTCATCTAATCTATTAAACCTAGCTACATCACTTAGTTTTAGGCCAAAACGATCTAGCACATCCTGCATACTTTCATTTTGTTTTACTACATAATTGATTACAACATAGGAATTGTCAACCTTATCCTCTGATAGGCTCTGTCTGTCCATTCTTGGCTGAGGCATTGGTCTTGGTGGTCTCACAGGACCTGGTTCCATTGGTGGCCTTGGTGGCCTCACAGGACCTGGCTCCATTGGTGGTCTTGGTGGCCTTGGTGGTCTTGGTGGCATTGGTGGTGGAACTGGTCTCGGTGGCCTTGGTGGCGGAATTACTACCGGAAAAGGTCTAATTGGAATGATATCAATATATGGATTTATATTTGGAATACATATCTCCATCCCAACGTAAAGTCTATATATATCAACATCCGGGTTTGCTCGTAATAAAAAAGCTAGCGGAATATTGTACCGTCTACTTATACTATAAAGAGTATCCCCAGGCTGAACGACGTATATATCTCCGTTACAATCAGAGTATCTCATTATTACCTCCTATCGGAAACCTGATTTACAGGTGATCAATAAAAATTTACTATTTTGTATTCATTATATTCTCAGAGATACCAAAGGTGATTTTGATTATTTCACTAAATGATGGAAAATTATATCAGTATATAAATTAATTTATTGAATATCAATTCAATGTATCGTATAATTACGTTATGCTCAAAATTAAAATTAAAAGTAAATAATACAGTAAGGAGGAACAGCTAACGCTGAATAATATGTCAAATTATATATACAGAATGGGAATTGATATTGGTTCTACTACAGTTAAAATTGCTGTTTTAGATCCTGATTCAAATATATTGTTCTCGGATTATGAACGTCACTTTGCAAATATTCAGGAGACTTTAAGTAGTCTTGTTACAAAAGCCAGAAGTAGCCTTGGCGACTTAAAAGTTGCTCCAATGATTACAGGTTCTGGTGGATTGGCATTAGCCAAACATATGAATATTCCTTTTATTCAAGAGGTAGTAGCCGTTTCCTCTGCCCTTGAGTATTATGCACCTCAAACAGACGTAGCCATAGAACTTGGCGGTGAGGATGCTAAAATAATTTATTTTACCAATGGAATTGAACAGAGGATGAATGGAATATGTGCCGGGGGAACCGGTTCTTTTATTGACCAGATGGCTACTCTGCTGAAGACAGATGCTGCTGGTTTAAATGAGTATGCGAAAGATTATCAGGCTATATATCCTATTGCAGCACGATGTGGTGTATTTGCCAAGTCAGACATACAACCTTTAATCAATGAAGGTGCTACCAAACCGGATTTATCTGCATCTATTTTTCAAGCTGTAGTAAATCAAACTATCAGTGGTCTTGCTTGTGGTAAACCAATTCGAGGCCATGTAGCATTTCTTGGTGGACCGCTTCATTTCTTAACTGAATTAAAACAGTCCTTTATCAGGACTTTAAATTTAACTGAAGAGACAACTGTAGATTTAGACAATTCTCATTTGTTTGCTGCTATAGGTAGTGCTATGAATAGTACCGGGGAAGGAATTACCTCCTTTAATGATTTGGTAACTCTCCTCTCAAAGCATATCAAATTAGATTTTGAAGTAACCAGATTAGATCCACTATTTAAAGATCAAGAAGATTATGATGCTTTCCTTAAGAAGCATTCTGAACATACTGTTAGAAAGGGAGAACTATCTACATACAAGGGTAATTGTTTTTTAGGAATCGATGCCGGCTCCACTACTACCAAAGCAGCCCTTGTTGGGGAAGATGGTACACTCTTATACTCTTTCTATAGTAATAACAATGGTAGTCCTTTAAAGACTACAATAAAAGCCATTAAAGAGATCTATTCTTTACTTCCTGAAGGAGCCACTATAGTTCGCTCCTGCTCTACTGGTTATGGTGAAGCTTTAATTAAGTCCGCCTTGTTATTAGATGAAGGTGAAGTAGAAACCGTAGCTCACTATTATGCTGCCGCTTTTTTCAATCCAGATGTAGATTGTATTTTGGATATCGGTGGTCAGGATATGAAGTGTATTAAGATTAAGAATCAAACTGTTGATAGTGTACAATTAAACGAGGCTTGTTCCTCTGGTTGCGGTTCCTTTATTGAAACCTTTGCAAAGTCTCTTAATTATGAAGTAGCTGATTTTGCAAAAGTTGCACTGTTTGCAAAGCATCCAATTGATTTAGGATCTCGTTGTACTGTCTTTATGAATTCCAAGGTAAAACAAGCACAAAAAGAAGGTGCTAGTGTAGCAGATATTTCCGCTGGTCTTGCCTATTCAGTAATAAAAAATGCACTTTTAAAGGTTATTAAAATCACTGACCCAAAGGATTTAGGTAACAACATTGTTGTACAGGGTGGAACCTTCTATAACGATGCAGTACTTCGAAGCTTTGAGATTATCTCGAACTGTAATGCAGTAAGACCAGATATTGCAGGAATAATGGGTGCCTTTGGTGCTGCACTTATTGCAAGAGAACATTTTGAAGATCAGGAAACTACTATGCTAAGCATAGAGGCTATTAACAACCTAAAGTTTGATACCATCATGTCTCGTTGTAAGAGCTGTACCAATAATTGCCGTCTTACAATTAATCGTTTTTCCGGTGGACGTAATTTTATCTCTGGAAATCGATGTGAAAAAGGGTTAGGAAAAGATAAACATCATGAAGATGTACCAAATTTATTTGAATATAAAAACAAACGTACCTTTGACTACTCTCCGTTGTCTGAACAGGAAGCATATAGGGGAAGTGTTGGTATTCCACGTGTTCTTAATCTATATGAGAATTACCCATTCTGGTTTACCTTCTTTACTAAACTAGGATACCGCGTTATTATTTCCCCAGAGTCTAACCGTGGTATCTATGAACTTGGAATCGAATCTATTCCTTCTGAGTCTGAATGCTATCCTGCAAAGTTGGCTCACGGACATATTATGTGGTTAATTAAAGAAGGTTTAAAGTACATCTTCTATCCATGTATCCCCTACGAAAGATTAGAAGATGAAACTGCTAATGATCATTATAACTGCCCTATTGTGACCTCTTATGGAGAGAATATTAAGAACAATGTGGAGGAATTACAAGATGCCTCCATTGTCTACGAGAATCCTTTCCTCTCTTTTGAGTCAGAGGATATTGTATATAACCAGCTTTTAAAGGTATTTGCTAAGCCTAAGAATATTCCAGCGAAGGAATTAAAAGCTGCCGTACATGCTGCTTATGAAGAATTAAATGCAGCTCGCGATGATATTCGTAAAAAAGGGGAAGAAGTTGTCTCCTACCTAGATAAAACAGGAAAAAGAGGAATTGTATTAGCAGGCAGACCTTATCATATTGACAAAGAGATCAACCATGGTATTCCAGAGCTAATTACTTCCTATGGAATCGCTGTATTAACGGAAGATAGCGTAAGCCATCTTGCAAAAATTGATCGTCCTACTATTGTCATGGATCAATGGACCTACCATACACGCCTTTATGGTGCTGCATCCTTCGTCCGTTCTAAAAACAATCTAGATTTGATTCAGTTAAATTCCTTTGGGTGTGGATTAGATGCTGTTACCACTGACCAGGTAAACGATATATTGACTAAATCTAATAAAATATATACTGTTTTAAAAATTGATGAGGTAAATAATTTAGGAGCTGCCAGAATTAGGATACGCTCACTAATCTCTGCAGTAAAAGATAGAGAGAAAAAACATGTTTCAGTGAAGGTTCAGGATAGTGCTCATCACAGAGTGGTATTTACGGAAGAGATGAAGGATGAATATACGATTCTCTGTCCGCAGATGTCTCCTATACATTTTGATTTTGTAGAAGAAGCTTTTAAATGTTGTGGATATAATGCAGTTATTCTAAATGGAGATGAACGAAAAGTCGTAGATTGTGGTCTAAAATATGTCAATAACGACGCTTGTTACCCTTCTGTTATTGTAGTTGGTCAAATAATGGAAGCTTTATTATCTGGTAAATATGATATAAATAAAGTTGCTGTTATTATCACTCAGACAGGTGGTGGGTGTAGAGCTACAAACTATATAGGATTTATCAGACGTGCACTCGAAAAGGCTGGATTGACACAGATTCCAGTAATATCATTAAGTGCTCAAGGCTTAGAAAAAAATCCAGGTCTAAAGTATACACCAAAAATCCTGAATCGAGCAATGCAAGCATTGGTATATGGTGATCTTTTAATGCGAGTATTATACCGTGTTAGACCATACGAAGCGGTAAAGGGTTCCGCTAATGAGCTATATGAAAAGTGGAAAACACGTTGCAAAGCTTCTATTTCTAATGGAAAACGAAGTGAATTTAAGAAAAACATTCGAGGTATTGTACATGATTTTGATACCTTAGAATGTCTGGATATTGTAAAACCTCGGGTTGGTGTGGTTGGCGAGATTCTCGTAAAGTTTTTACCTGCAGCAAATAATTATTTAGTTGAACAGCTAGAGGCAGAAGGCGCTGAAGCTGTAATGCCTGATTTGATTGATTTCTTCCTTTACTGTGCATATGATAGTAATTATAAGGCAGAGAATCTTGGCAAAAGTAAAAAAGCTGCCCGTATCAGTAATCTTGCTATACGGATGATTGAATTTTATAGGAAACCTGCTGTAAAAGCTTTAAGAGCCAGCAGCCGTTTCACTCCTCCAGTCAAGATTAATGTCCTTGCTGATTATGCAAAAGACTTTGTGTCTATTGGAAACCAGACTGGGGAAGGTTGGTTCCTAACTGGTGAAATGATTGAATTGATTCATTCCGGAGCTAACAATATTGTTTGTACGCAGCCTTTTGCTTGCCTTCCAAATCACGTTGTCGGAAAAGGTGTAATTAAAGTTCTGCGGTCTGCCTTTAAAGACGTCAATATAGTAGCAGTTGATTACGATCCAGGAGCTAGCGAAGTTAATCAGTTAAACCGAATTAAACTAATGCTTGCTACTGCTGAAAAGAATTTAAAGAAACAACAATTATAGAAAAGGAGTGGTTGCCTAATGACTGAGTTCTCAGTTAGGAAGCAACCGCTCCCTTTTTATCCCTAAAACTCATAAGCCATTGCATAATGGACTTCTCCACCGCGCAATGGCTTATTATAGTAGTATATTTCATTGTCTAGAGAATACTAGTCATATCATGAAAGCCATGACCCCAAGTATTAATCTCTTTTAAAATTGGTATTAATGTCTCTCCCAATACCGATAATGAATATTCTACACGTAAAGGTACTTCTGGATAAACAGTTCTAACAACCAAACCGTTGACTTCCATTCGAAAGATTCCATAGAATTACAGCCTTCCATTTTCCACTAATTAAATGAACAACAAGTTCCATTGGACAGTTATATTTCTTCCCTTGATACTCCACCATTAGATTAATTTACTCCTTTCCAATTAGTAAGTAACGCACATATAAGTGCGATATTGTCATTTAATGCTATTATAAGTAGTATATTAGATATAATCAACAATATAATTTTAAAGGAGATAACATATGAACAAAGTAATTGAAACAATTTTCACACGAAGAAGTATCCGAAAATTTACAAAAGAAAGGATTCCAAAAGAAACGCTTGAACTACTATTATCGGCTGCGATGAACGCTCCTACGGCTTGTAATCAACAGGCATGGTATTTCATTGTGGTCACAGAACAGGATAAATTAGATAAACTATCCACTTTACATAGTGGTGTTAATTTTGTAAAAAACGCACCTGTAGCTATCATCGTATGCTCTGAGCCTAATGCCACCATACTTGACTATTATTGGATAGACGAATGTGCTGCTGCCACTCAAAATCTCTTACTAGCAGCACACTCTCTTGGATTAGGTGCTATTTGGACTGGAATAAACCATGAGAACTTGGAGGATATTAACTTCTATCGCAATATCCTTAATATTTCAGACCAATATACTCCTTTCGCCATGATTCCTATTGGCCATCCTGCAGAACAAATAGTATCTGTTAATAAATATAATGAAAAAAAGGTTTTGTGGAATTAAGTGCTATGCTATAGGGCAAAAATATAATCAGCAGGTAATGTTATAAAAAGCCTGCTGATTATCTAAATTTAATCCCTAAATAATAATTATTTAAGCATGGTATATAATCCTACCAAATTATTTTCTTACACTGACTCCCCTATCATTTAGATATGCTTTTACTTGTCCAATCTCCAATTCTTTATAATGAAATAAAGAAGCAGCCAAGGCCGCATCCGCCTTTCCTTCTGTTAAAGCATCGTAAAAATGTTCTAACTTTCCAGCTCCACCTGAGGCAATCACTGGTACTTTTACATTCTCTGATATCATTCTAGTAAGCTCTAGATCATATCCATCTTTTGTTCCATCTTTATCCATACTTGTTAAAAGAATCTCTCCAGCTCCAAGGTCACAGGCTTTCATCACCCATTCCACAGCATCAATTCCCATATCTACACGACCACCATTTTTATATATGTTCCAGCCACTCCCATCAGCTCTTCTTTTAGCATCAACTGCAAGTACCACACACTGACTTCCAAACTTATCTGCTGTATCTGCAATAAGAGTCGGATTTAATATTGCTGCTGTATTAACTGCGACTTTATCCGCCCCTTCTCTAAGAATTTCTTTAAAATCAGCAACTGTACGTATTCCTCCTCCAACTGTAAAAGGAATAAAAACAGTTTCTGCAACCCTTCGTACCATATCAATTTTAATAGTTCTGGCATCACTGGAAGCTGTAATATCTAAAAAAACAAGTTCATCTGCTCCAGCCTCATTATATGCCTTACCAACCAAAACTGGATCTCCTGCATCCTTTAAATCAACAAAGTTAACACCCTTAACAACTCTTCCATTATGTACATCTAAACAAGGGATAATTCGTTTCGTAAACATGTTTAACCTCCTTATAAATCAGCAAAATTACGTAAAATCTGTAAGCCTATACCACCACTCTTTTCAGGATGAAATTGACAGGCAAATAGATTATCACTTTCTATGGCAGCGTGAATGGTAGTGCTGTAAAACGTGGTTGCTGCAACATCTTGCAGATTCTGTGCACATAAATAATAGGAATGTACAAAATAGACGTAAGAATTTTGAGGTATACCATCAAATAATCTAGAAGATTTTGATATTGTAATGTCATTCCACCCAATATGGGGAATCTTTAAATCTGGACTATCAGGAATTCTTACAATCTTTCCAGGTAACAGTCCTAGTCCATTAATACCAGGAGCTTCCTCACTTTCATCAAACATAAGCTGCAAACCAAGACAAATCCCCAAAAAAGGCTTATTCTTAGCAAGCTCTTTTATAATATCTACCAATTTATAATGATGTAATTTCTCCATAGCGTTACCAAATGCTCCTACTCCTGGTAGAATTATTTTATCCGCTTTACGCAATAGTTCCTTATCCCTTGTAATTACAGGATCTTCTCCAAGTGAAATCAATGCTTTTTCAACACTTTTTAAATTCCCAGCATCATAATCAATGATTGCAATCATATATACACATCCTTCTATCTCATAAAATCTGGAATGCACTAACGACAACTTCTTTTCAACATAGTGCCATCCAAAAAAATAAAGAATAGCCAGTTTTCACTTGCTATTCTTTATATCTTAAATGACTTTTTCTGAAAAAGCAACTACTTATTTTTCTTCACTATTTGCTGTGTATCGTCAGGAGTATTGTTTATCTTCTTAACAATTTTTTCTAATTTATTTGTATATTGCTTAGAATCCTGAATTTTAATAAGTTTTATAGTTTCCTTTTCTGTTAATTTGTAATTATCCTTCAGTATAGTAAGTAATTGTTTTTTCAATGAGTTGAGTTCAGCATCTATCTTTAATTCCAATGCATTCGTATAATATCTTTCGAATCGATCAATGCCTTTAATAACGGAATTCAATGCCTCTAATTCCATATTCATTTTTCTAAAATTATAATACGAATTCAATTCTTTTTTTACAACCATTATTGTCTGCAGCTTATCATAAACTATCTCATCCTTTTCTTTAAGTTTTTCACCAGATAAGGTCTCATATGCTTCATCATACCGAGCATTCTTAAAATCCTTTTCTGCACTTTTTATAGAAATCTGATAGGATGCGAAAGATGTACCTTGGATAATAAATATTGCAACACAAGCAGCTATTACAAAAACTACAGTTGCACCTATCCTATTAATTTTTCCTTCTGGAACATAAGCTGCAGCAATAGCATCTCTGGCCTTCTTTTTCTTTTCCTTTTTGTCTGCCAGCGCTTTTTGTTTAATTTCTTTTTGAGCAGCTTTTCTTTCTTTATTTTCTTCCTTTAGGATGAGTTTCTTCTGTTTTTCTTCAAGTTTTTGTTGCTTTTTTTCCTCCTCTAGTTTTTCTTCTTCATCCATTTGCTTAAGTTCAAGTTCTGGATTCTCAGGTGGAACATTACCAAATATCTTTTTAAACAAATTTCCTTTTTTTATTTCTTTAATTGATTTTTCATTTGGAAGAATATTGTTAAATTGTGTCTCAAGATTGTCATCATCCAAATTAGACACAGCACTTAAGGACTCTGAAAGAATGTCTGAGGTATTTACCTTCCTAGAATTATTTTCTTTTAAGGAGTCCGTTAACATTATATTATCTATACTATAATCGTTTGCTTTCTCTGTAACTTCCTCTAAAAGCTTATCTAGCTCACTTAACTCATCATCCATTTCAGGTGTTGATTCCTTATTTACTAATTCAGGTTCAATTATGACTTGTTCATTTACATTCGGTTGCTGTATGTCCTGGTCAAACGTATTTTCGGCTAACATTTCCATGAGCACATCATCTTGCAAATCACTATCTTGTAGATTAGTGTTCAGTATATCACCATCCTGATAACTAGTATCTTCTATATCATTTTCTAGCAGGCTAGCTAAAAACGCATTATCATCAATTTCATCTAACATGACTGTATCCTCAATCTGGTCTGTTTCTTCAATTATGACTGTATCCTCAATCTTTCCTGATTCTTCGATTATGTCTGTATTCTCCATCTTGTCTATTTCTTCGATTTCTATTGTTTCATCAGTCTTGTCTACTTCCTCTACCATTTCTACTTCCTCTACAATAGATTCATAGGGAGATTGCGTATCGTATAAAATGGCAATATCATCGTCTAAAGAATCCATTACCTCTTGATTCACCAAGGAATTATTCATATCTTCTTCCACCAATTCATCAGAAATATCCATAATATCATCCTGATATTCCATAATTCCATCAGCAACCATGTGTTCTAAGTACTCTCCTTGATTATGATTTAATTCAGAATAATCATCAATGGCAGTATATTGTTCTGACTCATCATCAAGTCCATCTGTAATTTCCTGTAGAACGGAGCAATAATCGCCTATTAATATATTATCTACTTCATCTAAAGCACCCTCGACAGGAATCTCTTCTTCAAATGCATTATCATATTCTTTATCATACTCTAATATAACTGCTTTATCTGGCTGCTTATTTATAGTTTGATTCAATAAATTCCAATCATCATCTTTAGAATTTTGTCGTTCTATCTCCTCTTGTGTATATGTAATTGGCTCATACCCAAATTCATGTTCCTCGTTATTCTTAGAATTATCTTCTGTCAGTTGATATTGATTTATCGAATTACCTGTTACTGCAGCTAATAACTGATCCAAATATTGTTCATCATTTTTAATAAGATTTTTTCTACAATCATCGCATAGATCTGTTCCATCTAAAATCTCAACATTACAAACTTTACAATTTGCCATATCCTCACCACCTTTAGAACACAGATGTGTTTATTAATAAGAAAACACGACGAACATCGTGTTTTCTATTGCTATAACATTACTTATTTTTGTGAAATATAAAGGTATCCATAGTCTCCACAAGACTACCAATCTCAGGCTTGGAGATTTGAGCATCTGCTCCCAGCATTTCTCCTTTTTTTCTCATCTCTTCATTTACCAAAGAGGAAAATATAATTACTGGAATATTTTTCAACATATCATTTGATTTAATAAGTTTAGTAAGATGATGTCCATCCATCTTAGGCATTTCAATATCAGTAATGACACAAGCCAAATCCTTTTTCAAATCACCATTATTCATTATTTCTGTTATTCTGTCCCAAGCTTCCAAACCATTTGTTGTCAGTATTAAATTACTATAACCAGCCTGTATTAGACAATCTTTAATTAGTTGAAACAACATAGGTGAATCTTCTGCAACTAAAATGGGACTATCCGTACGTTCTCTTGGCCCAAGTTTCTTTATATCATCCATTTTTAATGTTGTGGAAGGACTAACATCAGCTATTATCCTTTCAAAATCAAGAATAATAATTAACTCGTCATTCAGCTTTATAATACCCGTAGCCATACCGTTTCCGTTACTAACGTTACTAATGGTTTGGTCTGGTTTTAAAATATCACTCCAACTAACACGATGTATTCCAAGCACCTTGGTCACATGAAAACCAATACTTAATTGATTAAAATTAGTAACAATAAGCATCTGTTTCATATCATCAGTTTTTGGAATATTTAAACTTTCATATAAACTAATTACTGTGATAATTTCATTACGGGGCATATATATCCCTTCAATAGACTTATGTGAATTAGGAACTAAGGTAGGTTCTTTATACGGTAATATTTCTTTTATTTTTGCGACATTAATTCCAAAATGCTGTTTTCCAACACAAAACTCCAATACTTCTAATTCATTTGTGCCACTCTCTAGTAATATATTAGTTTCCAATTCAATACCTCCTAAGTTCATACCATTGTGTTCTATAGATAAACGAAATCTAATTTCAAAACAATCATAAGTAATATCGACTAAATACGCTACAAAATTAATAGAACTATAACAAAACTCACCCAGTAAATTAGTCCATGGATGAGTTTTTTTTCCTGTCTATTGAATAATATTAATTTCGTCTACATCATCAAACTCAGGGCCGTTAGCTATATCCATGGTATGCAAGGTTCTTCTTTTAATTCTTGCTTCCTCAGAGGCAGTTCTTAAAAAATCTTTTATCTGACTGGAATGTTTGATGTGTAGTAGTTTTAACTCGGGATGAGTAATGTCACCCGTATAGCAAACCACTGTTCCTGTTTTATTTAATCTGTCTAAAAAGCTACGAATCAATCGTACATCTTGAATCTTATACATATAGGCATCATCTTCTACAATGCTAAGAAAACCAGATTTTATAGTTACTTTTTCATCATCTATCGTATACTTTGTAAAGGTCCAAGGTAAGCCAAATAGTCTCGTTCTCTTTCTTTCAACAAATTCCATAATCATACTCCTTCATCATATAATAGAATTATTTTAATTTTATCTCACAAGAATTGGTTCCCTGTAACGTGATTAAATAAGCATCTTTAGTATTAAGATTTTCTTCTATCTCAAAGGCAACTAGAAAATCTGAGCTTTTACCTTTTGGTAGGTTTACGTTCAAGTACTGGGCATCATTTTCTAAGATTGTTGTTAAAGATTGATACCATTTCCCGTTCACATATAGATAATATGTAACACCCTTCTTCTCTAAATTAAAATCCACAGCCTTATTACTTCCATTCATAGCAGACAATGTTATAATAAATAATTTATGGCCTTCATTTGCTGTAACACTATACGCAGAGGCATTCTCTGGATAAGAAGAATATTCTTTACCATCCTTTACATTTATTGTTACGTCTTTAAATCCAAAAATATCATCCAACTTAACCGGTGTTGTATGAGCAACAAGACTTTTCATCTTATCATTAGCTTTATTAGAAGCTACTGGTGTAGGCGTTGGTTTGGATGTTGGTTTGGACGTTGGTGTAGGCGTTGGTTTGGACGTTGGTGTTATATCTACATCAGGAGTTACGGTTGCTTTTAATGTAGGTTGTGCATTCGCAAGTTTGTCCGGTGTGTCGGATCCATAACGTAACAATAATTCTGCCATATATTCAGCAACTACTTCAGTATTCGAATCATCTAATGGAATATTTGAAGAACACGCTGTACAGAAACAACCCATTAGAACCAACGCAATTATAAACTTTTTCTTCATATGGGCCTCCTATGTTCAAGATATCTTTATAATAATTTTATCACTAAATTAAGTTGAAAACAATCATAATATATATTTTTGGAATATTTACGTAATATATATCGAATAATTAAATAATTTACTAATATAAGGCTACATAGTTTACACTAAATAGCCTTATACTTCACTAATTGGTTCGGCCGTCACATTCAAACCAAAATTCAACACCACTATCTAAATTAGTAACTCCATAGTGTTGGTTATGAGCATCCATGATAGCCTTAACAATACTAAGTCCTATACCGTTGCCTCCATACTCCCTAGTTCTGGCCTTATCAACCTTGTAGAATTTTCTCCATATATTATCAATATCCTCTTCCGGTATTGGGTCACCTGAATTTATAACCGATACCCTAACAATTCCATCTTTAACTATCTGTGTCTTTATCTCAATCCTATTTGGTTCTTTCACATGGTTTATGGCATTGCTAATATAGTTAGTAATCACCTCTTCCATCATATATTCATCTGCCCAAACATATTGTTCTTTTGTGTCATCAAAAATAAATTTTACATTTTTTTGCTGTCCAACGATGTCAAAGGATTGCACTACAGATTTAATTACAGGAATAATATCAAAATGATTAAAATCGATAGCATTATTTCCTGACTCTATTTGATTTAAACTAAGTAGTTTTTTTACCATATCATTCATTTTTACTGCTTCATCCATAATAACCTCACAGTAAAAATTTCTACTCTCAGCATCATCTGAAATATTGTCCCTCAGCCCTTCTGCATAACCTTGAATCAATGCAATTGGGGTTTTTAATTCGTGAGTTACATTAGAAAGGAATTCTGTACGCATTTCTTCTATTTCTACCTTTTTAGCAATATCCTTTTGTAGCTCATTATTAGCAGACTTTAACTCTGAAATAGTATGTTCAAGTTGTTCAGACATTGTATTAATACTATTACCTAATAGCCCCAGTTCATCCTTTCTTTTATCCTCATACTTGATAGAGAAATCTAGATTAGACATAGCATAAGCAATATGTGAAAGATCATATATAGGTTTTGTAAAATTATTAGAAATCAACAACATGACAATACTGCCTACTATTACAACAATTAGACCTACATAAAACAAAAAACGATTTGATACGTTGACTGCTTCATAGATTCCATCCAAATTAGAACGAATATATATAAACTGCCTAGAGTAATTTATCACACCAAATAAATCTATATAATAGGTCTGGGAAGTCGCATCATAAACCTTAATTAGGCGGTAGTCATTGGTATAAATTAATTGTTCTACATCAGCACCAGAATCTGACTTAAAGAAATTGTTTACCCTGTCTAACATAATTTTCGTCTGTGTTCCACTCATATTAAGAGGATATTCTGTAGAGTATAGCATTTGATTAAATAAAGAATTATTTTGTAATCTAAAAATATTAATTGATACGTTATTATGTCCCTCAAGTTTACCAATGTCCCTAGAAAATTTATTCACTTTATCAAAATCACCACTAGCTAAATACTTCACAAAGATATTTTCTGCTTCCTTGCGTGTTTCTTCTATTGTCTTTACCTTATAATTTACATAATAGTCTGGTAAGAACTTAACATTAAGGAACCAAAATATAAGAATAGAAGCTAATAACAAGACAATTAAGCTTATTATCATTTTAACTCGAATGGAATGCTTCATAATTACTTCCTCCATTCCTAAATAACTTCAAATTTATATCCCATTCCCCATATAGTTTTAATATAATCGCCCTTATCACCCATTTTATTGCGTAATTTTTTAACATGGGTATCTATAGTTCTTGCATCTCCATAGTAATCATAATTCCAAACATTATTTAAAATACGCTCTCTGGATAAGGCAACACCTTGATTTACAATAAAGTATGTTAATAATTCGAACTCCTTAAAACTAAGCTCTATCTCTTTCCCATCTATCTTTACCATATGAGCAGATTTATCCAAGGTAATACCACCTACTTCATAAGTGAGATTTTCATCACTATTGGTGCGACGAAGTACAGCTTCTACTCTGGCAACAAGAATTTTTGGACTAAATGGCTTGGATATATATTCGTCTACTCCATACTCAAAACCCTGTAGTTCATCTCTTTCTTCACTTTTTGCTGTTAACATTATAATTGGAACCTTGGAGTATTGCCGAATCTCGCGACAAACTTGGTAACCATCCATCTTAGGCATCATAACATCTAATATAATTAAAGAAATATCCTTAGTCTCAAAAAATATATCTACTGCCTGTTCACCGTTTTCAGCTTCAATTACTTCATAATTATTATTTACCAAAAAGTCACGAACTAATTTCCTCATTCTGCTTTCATCATCTACAACAAGAATCTTTAAGCCATTCATCATTTATACCATATCCTTTCCAACAAAGAAATATATGAAACGTTCTACACTTTTAATACTTCTAAACTATCATACATCTATGAAGAAATTGTGAAAATCTGTCCAAATTAAATCATTTATCTACCTGCAATTGATTTAATTGATTTTCCCTTTGGGCCAATTCGTCCTCTTTTTGTTCTAACTCCTGCTTCCAGGAGGCATACTGATTGAGAATCTTTTCTTCAAACTTGCCATTAGCTTGATTCTTAGTCATAACAGATAATATCATCATGATTATTACAATTGTAGCCAAAAAAAAGTTTGCATATAAGCTAATTTTCTTTTTACGGGATGTTTTTTCGTATAAATTTTTGTATTTTTCTAATTGTTCGTTGGCTACAGTTTCTTTTAAGAGTTTTGCATCCTTTGCGACAATCGGTATTGAAGGAAGAGCAACCTCCGTTATCATGTCTTGAGAAAGAAGTAACTGACGTAATTCCTGAAGAAAGGTATACCCAATAATGGTATCAAAGGTTTCTTTCTCTATCAGACTAGAATACAACTTGGCTACTACCTTTATGTTAGATAAATTAGTATTTGATTTGATATATGCAACGGTCTCTTGTTCTTTTTTTGCCTTTTCATAATCATTACTGTTAGCAAAAGAAAAGCACTGCACCACCCACTTATCATTCTGCATGCTATCTTCCTCCTGGATATACAAGATTCCATTGCTTCCGAATAGAATCCATGAGATTCATCATTTCAATTGTCGTTTTTAATGGATTACGTGTACTTTCAAGTTCACCCTCCATAATACATCTATGTACTTCCATTGCCTCATACTCATAACCGTTGGTTATAAAAGGTTCAAAAAATGTTTCTATAAGATTGTCCTCTTCATCATAAATTAACGCTTTCTGTGCCATATAAAAATTATCTATTACAATCTTACCTTTAGAACCAATAATGACTGCATTACTACCAAGTCGTGTGGTAACGGATGAATTGAGTAAAGCAATTGCACCCTCCTCATAAGAAAAAGTAATTGATGTCAATTCATCAATTCCTGATATACCAATTTGCATTGTAGATTGTATTTTATCAGGAAGCTTTTCCATTAAATAAGATGCATATTGGATACAATAAACACCTAAATCTAATAGAGCGCCTCCACCAAGATCAGGATTAAATAATCTAGAATTATAGTCTCGTTTTGCAGCAAAGCCAAAATTCAGATCCATAAATTGAATTTTGCCAATCCGATCAGAATCAATCCATTCCTTCACACATGCTGTAACCGGCAAAAATTTTGTCCACATAGCTTCCATTAAAAAAATATTATTCTTTCTGGCAAGTTGAACTAAGGTTTTAGTTTCTTCACTATTTATAGAAATGGGTTTTTCACACAGTACATGTTTTTTCCCTACTAGGCAAGCAATAGTATGAGAATAATGTTCTGTGTGAGGAGTACCAATATAAATAACATCTATCATTGGATCTGCAATCATTTCTTCATAGTTTCTATACGCATGGGCTACATTCTGCTCAGAAGCAAATGCCTTCGCTTTATCAAAATTACGTGAAGCCACACCATAAAGTTTAGCTTCTTTTATTTCCGAAAGTGCATTGGCAAAAGTATGTGCAATTGCTCCTGTACCAATAATTCCCCAATTTATCTTTTTCATAAATTCACCTCTTATACATTTATATATCAAAATCGAACATAAGTATATTGTAAGGTTTTCTACGAAAAAATGCAATTATATGGTGTATATTCTTAATTTTTATATTTATAATAATATTTTACTATTTCTCAAGTGATATCATCCACCTAGACATTCTCACAGCAAAAAATCCTGGAAGTCTAAAAAACTTCCAGGATTCATCATCCATGTGTCATATGCTCAATTCAGATGCGAAGCGTTTTATATCAAAACCAGTAAAATGCTTAAATAAGAAATCTTAGTGCATTTGCACCAGCAGTAATAAGGGCACACACACCTGCAAGTAAAACCCATACACTCCATTTGCACTTTTTATCTCGCCTTTTCGCAACAAAAAATGCAACGCCACCAATGACTAGTAAAAACAGTCCCAGAATAATACCTAATATAATTCCTATTTTCATTATTTAAACCTCCATCTCATTAATTTGCTTATTTGTTGAATAGGCAAATGCAAGTCCGATAATAAATAACCCCACAACACCGATAAACATAAAACTACTCGTACCCAAGCCCATCAGGACGTTTCCGAAAATAACAGACAATATAATTGCTGTTACAATTGTTGTAGAAACAGATTTGTTTATAAATCCGATTCTTAAAGAAATGAAACCGATAGAACTAAGCATCAAAATAAAGGTGACAATACTGATTATCTGTGATGAAATAATACCAATTGTGATATTGCCACCCAAAATAGGAACTATGCTTTCCGTCAAAAAAACAAAACGTTTGGTATGAGCGTAGACAGCAAAAAACCCAGTGTAATAAATCCAGTTATTAAAATCATCTTTGCAATGAATATTTTTGTTCTTGATATGGGATAAGAAAACATCAGCATTACCCTTTTGGGACCATAGTCCTCTATAATAAATTTTGAACACATCACCACCGAGAAAATTGAGAATACAAGAAATGCTATTCCAGTATGCAACTTCAGAATATTTTTATAATCTCTGAATACAACATCATTTTCCACCTTTGCCATTGTTGCTGCCATATACAAAAAACCTGTCATCGCAATACATATAACGGCCAAAGCAATATAGTAAGAAGTTAGTTTGTATCGCTTCAGTTCCAATCGAATTAGTTTATTCATTCGTTTCGGCCCCCTTTATTGTCTCAAAATAGTAATCCTCTAAGCCGTTTGAATATTGATTTTTAATATCTTTCATTTTTACTTGTTTTGCAACCATACCATTTACTAAAATTCCTACTGTATCGGCTACATATTCTACTTCACTTAACGCATGACTGGAAAGGAGTATAGTTTTTCCATATTTCTCGGTTAGCTTTTTAAACAACTCCCGCATATCACGAATACCTTGTGGATCAAGGCCGTTAATGGGTTCATCTAAAATCAGAATTCGTGGGTTATGTATCATTGCTCTTGCTATTGCAAGGCGTGCGCGCATGCCTAAAGAAAATTTCGATACTGGGCGAAGATCAATATCTCCAAGGCCTACCATCGAAAGGACTTTTGGAATATCTGCCTCGGCATTCATATATGCAAGGTGAATTACCATATTTTCCCTTGCACTCAAATGCTCATAAAATATAGGTGTTTCTATAGATAAACCTACGCTTCTTAAAATTTGATTGTGATGATTTTCGGTATCAAATTCCAAAATACGAATAGATCCTGCATCCTTATGAAGAAAACCTGCTATCATTTTAAAAACAGTTGTTTTTCCCGCACCGTTTGCCCCTAAAAATCCATAAATTTCATTCGGACGAACAGACAGATTACAACCTTTTATTATCTCTAGGGATTGAAAGCTTTTTTTTAAATTTTTTATTTCTATTGCATACTCCATGAGGTCTCTCCTACTTTAAAATTTTATCAATTAAATTATCTACCATGAAATCAAAGACCAAAAAGTGATCGTAACATAAACGCTCTTTTATTGAAACAATAGAGAGAAGAGACATCACTATTGAAGCTACTTCCTCCTTATAGATTAAGAATTGCAAATATGATTTGTTTAAGAGCAGCTCTCCGCTATGACGACTGTTTTTTTCAATTTCACTAAGCTGCTCAGGAGAAAGCTTATTCGCAAAGCTGAGAAAATCCGCACTCTGCATATCGCTTATCAAAAAATTTTTATCATACTCACGATAGCATGCTTTCAGCGCTTGAGCAAATCCATGCTTGTTTGGTTGTTTTTCTAAGATTCCTTCGGTAAGCTGATACATGTGATCCTGCAGTATGCATAGAGTTTCGGTAAATAGCGCTTCCTTGGATTCAAAAAACAAGTAAAAAGCACCTTTAGATATTCCAACTTTTGAACAGATTTCCTCGATACTTGTTTTTTTATACCCATATTTCGCCCAGCTTTTCTGGCATTCCGCAAGCAACTTCGTTCTGATATTTTGTTTTTCCTGTTGTGTAAATCTTCTTGCCATTGCATCCTCCTATATATGACTTAAAATATTATTTCAGTCACATGTATCATACTCTGTTAATAAGAGGATGTCAACTAGTACTTTTTAGTTTATTCAACTAAGAATAAGGCAAGATGGTAATCTTAGATTAGGATAAAAGAAAAGCCACGGTGGAAAATATCCGCCGTGGCTTTTCTTTTGGTT
>JAEYPA010000180.1 GCA_023411225.1 Bacillota bacterium | reverse complement strand
CAATATAACTACAGTTAACATAGGAAACACTAGCCAAATAAGCATTCCTAATGATTGACCTTCTGGTTGTTCAGTCAAAATAGTATCAATAAATATTCCAAACCAACCGCATAATAAAGTTACAATTATAAATATCCAGATTGAGAATTTGTCTTTTTTTGTTTGCAAGTTTTCCTCCATGATATACTTTTCTCTAGTTCCTCTAGCTAATTTTGTTCAAGACTAGTTTTTCTTGTATAATATAATATATCATAATAATATTGTTAATAAAAGGGTCCATTTCCCTTCTTGCTTGCTTTATGATGAGAAATAAATATGATTTGTATAGTGTAGAGAAGCATTGTGCTTACCGCATAGCACATAAAGAGTAGCATCCATCATGGTAATTCACCATAATCATGAGTTTAGCAAAATAACTATTCCGATGTTTATTTGTATGAAACAATAATGACATTTTCTCTGTTTTGTATTATAATATCTCCAGAAAGGAGTTCCAACATGGATAAAATATTTTTTGAGCAAACTTTTCGAATAAGCAATACTACCAACACCCCGATATATGAGCAGTTACTTGCTTATTTCCGTCATATTATCCAAACCGGAGAGATCAAGTCTGGTGAACAGCTTATAACAGAAAATGCAATTTGTGAGACTCTTGGTATCAGCAGAACGACTGTCCGGCAGGCAATGAATCAGTTATGTGAGGAAGGTCTTGTTGTCCGTCATCGTGGACGTGGATCATTTGTTGCAGACAAAAAATTGCATAGACCAATAAACTACCTCTACAATTTCACTGAAAATATGCATGAAATGGGAATTCAGGCAAACTCCATTGTGCTCTCTGCGACCGTCGATTTCGTAGATTCTCATGTACGCACAAAACTAAATCTTCCACTAACTCAGGAAAAAGTATTTCATCTTACCAGACTAAGATGCGCCAATAATGAACCGATTCTATTAGAAGATACTTATATTCCTTATTATCTTTGCGAAGGAATAGAAAAAGTCGATTTTAGTAATCATTCACTTTATCAGATTCTTGAAGAACATTATTCACTTAGCCTGTATCACGCTACTGAAACCATTGAAGCAATTATTATCTCAAATGCAGAGGCAGAATTACTACAATGTAAGCCTAAAATAGCGGGATATCGCATTACAAGAACTTCTCATTTAAATACCGGTTATGTATTTGAATACACGACCTCTACTACCCGATCCGATCGTTGTATGTTTCAGTTAGAGCTTTACAAAAATCCGAAAGAAACTTCCAATCAGCCTCTCGATTTCCAGAGAAGTGTAAAACTTTAAACTACCACTTGCTTTTGTAATGTAGTTGTATTTTACAGAAAGCCGCTGCATTTAGGTGCAGCGGCTTTTAGGATTATTTCTTGAAGATTATAGATTCTTTGCTTCTTCTGCTGTACAATTCAGAACAGTTGGCGTAGAGCGATAACCGATTCCCATACGATCGATACCCATGTCAATCAGCTGTAAAAAATGCTCTCTAGTACGGATACAGCCCGAACCCTTTACTTTGATTTTTCCTTCTCCGGCATCCATCATAGTCTGAACAACTTCCGGTGTTGCACCTACATTCTCTTTTCCAGTATAAAAGCCGGTGGAAGATTTGATATAATCAGCTCCTGCTGCAACAGCGCACTTTGTTCCTGCTTTAATCTGTTCCATTGTAAGGGAATCCGTCTCAATGATCACCTTTACTTCTGTTCCATATCTATGGCAAACATCTACAACTGCTTTAATGTCTGCTGTCACATAATCATAATTTCCACTGCCTAACTGGCCATAATTTGCCACAATGTCAAGATCCTGAATTTTGTATTTGCTGCAATATTCCTCTGCCTGCTTCACTTTAGACTCTGTTGTAGATAACCCAAAAGGAAAATCACATACAACACAAATACCCGTATTAGTTCCATCCACCATTTTTGATACTACCTCAAGCGATGCCGGATTAATACAAATCGTTGCACATCCAAAATCAATTCCTTCCTGCACATACTTTTTTATTTCGTCTTGTGTAAATTCAGGCTTTAACACGGATTGGTCTATATATCTCGCCAATTCTTTTACTGTCATTTCATTTGCTTTCTTTACTGCTTTCATTAATCATTCTCCTTAACGCTTACATTAGTAATCTTACTATTGCTTGTCGACAAAAAATATAACTTGATCTCGATTATGTATGATACATATATTACTTTTATCTCGATAGGTTTACTATAACACTCAAGAAATACAATGTCAACAAATTTGTTTTATTTGTATGATACATTAAGGTAGTTGATTTCCGATCTTTCTAACTGTATCCTTCCCCTATATCTTAACAAAGGATAAAGATATAGGTTTCTCCGCCTTCCTTTGTCCCTGAATTATTATAAGCCAAGTCTTTTCATACTATCAATTATAGAAAGCTTCGACTTTTTAGCCACCATTTTTATTCTCACAGATAGATTCCTTCACTTTTATATCCGGAATCGGCTGTGACATTTTATATTCCTATAAATATACCCGATAAAAATCTCATCCTCAAACTTAAATATAAATTTCTCTAAAAGCTTCCATTTAACCTGTTATTTTATTCTAAACTTATAGTAAGTCTCTCAAATGTTTTTTCAGCACTTTCCTTAGAAATTATATTACCTAGAAGAATTCCTGTATTAGAATCACCTACTAATATAGCATAATTAAATTCTTCATTATTATAGGACCAAAACACATACTTATTATTATTTTTCTCTCCTGAATCTATAAGTTGTGCCTTTTTATCCGATTTTGCGACTTTAACATAATCCTCATAATACTCTGCCTTAATAAAAGAGCCTTGGCTCATAACTTCTCCGTCGCAACTTATTTCAAATGGAATATTCGACGTTATATCATATTTATCACTAGTATCCAATTTCAATTTTACCTTGTCACCAGTATCTACAGAAAATGTATATGATTTATTACTACTTGTATTACCACCTTTTCCCCCACATGCCACAAATGAGATTAGTGCAATTACTACTACTAACGAACAAAAAATTTTTCCTCTCATCTTATAAACCTTTCCTATTTTCTAAGTTCTTTAATCGTTGCGTCTGCCTTCTCTTTAAAAGCTATTTGCTCTGCATCCTGATAACCTAATGCATACACTTTTGTTATCTGTTCATTATTAAAGAGAAACATCTTCTGAGCATCTAAATAACCTTCTGGGAACATAACTCCTGCGTAATCCCATATTTTTTCAGGGCTTCCTCCTTGCTGACAAACACCAACAATCATTACTTTCTTCTTACTAACTCCTACTAATACTACTGAACCTATTGGTAATAATCCATTCAACATTTTGATACCTCCTATTAGATAATGTATTTTATAAGTAAAACTACAGCTATAATTGCCAAAACAATTGAAGTTACTAAAAATCCTCTAGTAAATGTTTTTTTCATGCTTTCTAACGATATAATACGATCATCAAGAATATCCACCATTACCCTTCCTGGTTTTGTATAGTAATAATTAATTTTTACATGTTCCTCTGGTTTCAGTGTCTTAGTAGAGGAAGAATACGTAATTGATTGTGCAACAACTGGTTTTCCATCAATAATACAAGATACCTTATACCATGCGTTACCTGTATCAGTGTACATTACATCATTAATAATACCCTCAGACAAAAATTTATCAAATTTATCTTCTCTGCCTATTCGGATTGCTAGTACGAGAAAAATCAATGCTACTATTATAAAAATAATCGATCCAAGCATTCTCCTTTTCACCTTTCTAATTCCAAATTGAATTCCATCCGTCTTGTATATCATCCCATGCCGATGAAGCAAAATCACTCACAGTATCTACCATTCCACCAACATCAACTTCAATACCAACAGATACTCCTACGCCTAAAGAAGCACCTATATCACTCTTAAAAACTCCGTCCTTATAACCAACATCGGCATGAGCACCCACTCCAACGTTAACACTTCCGTTTGCCGCTACCTCGCCACCTAGAACATTAACACCTAAAGAACCTTCCACTTCTCCTGCAATTGCCTCTGCGCTGGCACTACCACCAAGTTGAACATCTAATTTTCCATCTTGACCATATATCTGCGCACCGATATTAGCCTTAGCTTCTGCTTTACCAGCAGTGACATCTACATCTGAATTGAGACCAAGATTTTCGTCACCTACCCATTGTTGCTTCCACTCTACTTCAAGTGCTGTTGCACTTGCTCCTACTTCGGCATTAACTCCTGGGCTAAATTTCTTTTCTCCATCAGCGCCTACCACATAGAATCCACCTGAAATACTGGCATGAGCTTCCGCATTTCCAACAACAACTTCTACTGATCCATTTTCCCCAATATCAAATTTTCCTTCATATAAACTTATACTTGCGTTGATCTGTTTTCGTATTTCTGCAATAGAAAGTTCCTTTTTGTAGAATGTAGGGACATTATCGCTACTTATTACATTTCCATCTTTATCATAGTACGTTTTATGATCATTTTGAAAATATTGATTGGATTTTTTAAGTTTATCTTTTATATAGTCATTTACTTTTTGAAATTTTCCATTTGACTGCATGTTATCCTTTTCTGATAATTCCAGTTTTGCAAAATATTGTTCAGTATGCTCTGATTTATACGAAGCAACATATACAGCAAATGATTTCGAATCAAATATTTTACCTACATCCATACAATAGGATGCACCTAGAAGTGATAAATCCGTTTCTCCATTACTAATCTTAACTAACGAACTAGCGAATGTATGATTATCCTGGCTGCACTCCGACATGTAATTCAATAGATTTATATAAATCTCATTATAATGCGCACTTACTGCTGAAAAACTTTCATACTGCTTGTTTTGTGCAAGCCATGACACATAATTCAGCACATCTCCACCTAAAACATCATTCCCATATGTAGCAATGGTTTCATATAATGCCACTGTATCTTTTAATGTTGCAAGTACCCCAACTAGCATAGCTTGTTCTTCATCAGATAATTCAGCCACATCCTTTTTCATATATTCACAGATTAATTTCTCGTTGTATACCAACTCGCCTCCAATATTTTGTACCATTTGATCTTTCAAACATTGAACATCGCAGGTTTTAATATCTGAATATATGCTATCTAATTTACTTTTCATAGAATCGATGTTATATATTCCATTTGATGGTGTCACTATCTCACTCATTGTCACAAGATAACTCTCCCATTTATCCAGTAAGGAATTAATATTTGCAAATATAGGTTGATACGAATTGTTTATCTTATTAACCTCTGAAAATATTTTGTTTATTGATTCTTTTGTCGTATTATTCTTGTCGATAACTTTTTTGTGATATCTATTTACATCATTAATATAGTTCCTTATATTAAGGTCTCCTATAAACTCTTCAAACTGGTACCATTTATCACCGATCCAATCTGTAAAATCAGACAGTTTGTCGTTCTCAACTTCAGATACCAAATTAATCAGTTTTTGCTTGGAGGAATCCGAGAAATCTCTAAACATTTTCGTCCCCCCTATTTATATGCTTTAGCAGCTTTATTATCATTTCCCTGATAGCTGTTCTTTACGTTTTCCAAAAAAGAAATCGTATTAGATAGTAATGTTTCTATCTTTTCATTGATATCTTGATAGTTTTTACCTATCTTTTCTATTTCATAAATACTTGTACCGTCACCAACTACTGCTGGTGGCTTAATATTTGATGCCGCAACTCGTGATTTCAAAGTCTTAAGTTTTTCTATGTCGATTGTAAGATTATCATTCTTTATACTTATTTCGCCCAAAAATATACCTCCCCCTGTTAAAACAAATATTGATCCGCCTTATCTATCTCACTTACAAACTTTGTACATTGTTGCTGCGCTACATTCGAAACCTTATTTATTTGTCCTTTGATTTTTTTTGCGTATGTAATATAATTGCCCAATGCTTTAGCCAGCTCACCTTTTTCTATAGATGTTTTATGTATACATTCCAAGATACTAATATATTCACTTAAGAATCCTTCTAGTTCCCTTCCCTCATCAATAAAATATTGCCCCATAGCTTTACAATATTCATCATCAATCTGCAACGAGTTTCCTGCCATTATATTCCCATCTCCCATTCAGTCGCATATTTTAACTGCCCCTTCCCATAATTACTATTTCATATTCTTTGTATTTTGAATCTTTGAATCTTTGTAATGTGTAAGCCTTCCTTGTTTTACATATTATAACCAATATTTGTAAATGTCAAATTATTTTCCTTTTCCTTGTTAAAGACCAAAGCAAATAATAATAAATCGGTTGACATCTATCCCTATTACGTTATAATGTACAGTGTACACTTAATGTACGGTGTACATGAAAGGAGCGCATATGTCAAACAATAAGATACAAAGTCGAAAAGAAGAAAACTATCGTAAAATTCTTGATACTTCCTGGGACATAGCAATTAAAGATGGGTTAGAATCACTATCTGTAAGAAAGGTAGCTGCTGCACTTGATTTTGCACCTAATAATCTCTACAACTATTTTAAAAATAAGAATGAACTCATATATCAACTGAAAAAAGATGCCTATGAGTGGACTATATCTGTCGTATTAGGTGATATACCTAACGATGTCACGGTAAAGGAACTCATTGAAACATTATGTTATAGGCTGATGGACATCGCTATAAAAGAACCTGAGCGCTATTTTGTGATGACTTCAGATCTGATTATGGACTCGGAAGAACCGTTAGATCAGCAGATCCATAATTTTGTTGCAGATCAGATCGAGCGAGGAATTGAATATGGAGAATTCAGGATGGTAGATCCAGAAATGACGGCAACCAATATCCGAACTACATTGATAAGTTTTCTAAGATGGATTTCATCGCATAAGAATCTGACTAAGGACCAGGCAAACAGTTATCTAGATAATCTCTTATCTATGATATTTAATGGGATCAGTGCAGATACCAATGGCATAAAGGAGAGCAAATGAGAAAAATATATACCATATTAACTTCATTTATCATTCTGACTTTAGTTGTTCACACAATCTATATGATATTGTCCGTGACGAATCTGATTACATCTAATGAAAAATTAGCCCAGAATATGGGATTCACATTGATTTTTTTATCCATCCTCCACGGAATCTACGGACTAGTGAAATGGATACGCACATCATTACATAAAAAAAGGCTCTACCGTCTGGATAAGCGTCCTTATCACGAGAAGCCTTGTCGTGCAGTTATAACTACAAAACTCCAACGAATACTGGGTATTGTGATAATAATTACTATCATTCCACACGGATTCATCAAAATTTCATCTGCAGATGTCTTATTTTTACTCACGGATGTCTGCTATATGATTGCTCTGCTTATACATCTATGGATAGGATTCCCGAAATGGATTGTATCACTGGGGTTGAGCAAAACGAAAGTAACCCAACAAACAAACTCTACTAATGGAGGAAAGTAAGAATGGAAGTAATCATCATAGGCAGTGGGCTTGCCGGATTAAGTGCAGCCATCCACTGTGCGCAGAATCATATTAAATCTGTACTGGTTTCTGTACAACCTTCCTATTGTGCCCAATCGGTTCTTGCAGCCGGAGGTATTAATGCCGTGTTCGACAATAATTTTGAAAATGATTCCATCACTCAGCATGCTAATGACACTTGGAATGCAGGATGTCAATTAGCTGATAAAGAGGCTATCGCACGTCTGACTGCAAATGCACCAGAAATCATCGAGTTTCTTTTGAAGTGTGGTGTAATATTCTCACGGGATATAAACGGGAACGTGGCACAACGTTACTTTGGTGGTCAAGATAAGAAACGGACTTGCTATTCCCATTCCGGCATCGGCAAACAAATGATGACTGGACTGGAACAGCAAATACGCTACTACTGCAGTCAGGGTTTAATTCGTATCCTTGATCACTACATTTTTCTTACTCCTATCATCAGTTCTAGACAGGTTCAGGGCGCAGTGATTGCAGATTCTCATTCAGGTCAGTTGTCTTACCTGAAGGGACCGGTGATTGCTGCATCTGGTGGAATCAATCAGGTTATGGGCAATACAACAGGCTCTATTCATTCTGATGGAAGCGTCACAGCAGCTTTCTACATTAGTGGAGTTAAGATGGCGAATCTGGAAATGATTCAGTATCATCCCACAACAGTCCAAACTGCAGTCAAGAATATGCTAATTTCAGAGGCCGCACGTGGGGAAGGTGGCCGTCTCTTTTCCTACCGGAACGGGAAAAAGTGGTATTTCTGCGAAGAGTGGTATGGCGAAAATGGAAATCTTATGCCGCGAGATATAGTTTCCAGAGCAATTGACCGTGTTCTACGTCAAAAACTCTCCGATGACACCGACAATGTATGGCTAGATATCACACACTTGGGAGAGAAATTGATTCATGACAGGCTTGCTGAAGTGAGAACACTGTGCCTGGATTATTTAAAACTGGATCCAGTCTTGGAACCTATCCCGGTGATTCCAGGAGTTCACTACTTTATGGGTGGAATCTGGGTTGACCATGAACACAGAACTTCACTAAAGGGACTATATGCTGCTGGCGAATGCTGTTTTCAATACCATGGAGCCAATCGTCTAGGCGGTAATTCAACACTTGGCGCAATTTATGGTGGTCAGTGTGCGGCAGACAGTGCCTGCCGTGATATTCAAAATCATATCGTTACAACAGATACCTCCTTTCACCAAGCAGCAGAAAACGCCATGCAAAGACAACATAATCAGTTATCTTTCTTTAGGAAGAATACAGATGATTCCTTAAGGGTGCGTCAAGACTTACAGCATATCATGCAGGAATGCATGGGTATTACCCGCGATGAAAAGAAGCTGAAAAATGGCCTGCATAAATTAGCCCAATGGCAGAATAAAAATGCTCCCCTAAAGCTATCTACTTTAGAAGCTAAGGATGATCTAACTTCTATTTATCGATATCAAACCTATTTACTTGCAAAGCTTGGAACAGGGATGGTACAAAGCGCACTTTTGCGTAAGGAATCCAGAGGTGCACATTTCCGTTTAGATTATAGGGAAATAGATCCACAATACCAAAGACCGACAATCATAGAATATTCGGAACCGTAATCACAGGATTAAGGAAAGGAAAAAGATTTATGAACTATGAAATAATCATAAAAAGAGGAACTCCAGGTTGCGATGGAGCATTTGAGCATTTTCAGATTGATACAAAAAACGATGCAACCGTCCTGTGGGTATTAGAGCAATTGAATCTGAGAACTCCTTTACTCACTATGGATGGAATGGAAACAGAAAAGATTGGATGGGAGTGTAGCTGCAAACAATCGATGTGCGGTGCATGTGCCATGCTCATTAATGGTAATCCTATGCTTGCCTGCAAAGCATTCTTAAAGGATCTAAAAAATCCCATCACACTGGAGCCTTTTCACAAATTCCCATTGGTACGTGACTTGATCGTAGATAAATCCATACTGCAACGGCATATGATGGACATGAGGCTTTGGATTTCCACTGAACAGAATCAATCATCCGTTGTAAATCAAACTACCGATAAACTAAATGAAATTCTTTACCAATCCGCTTCCTGCATACAATGTGGTTGCTGCCTGGAGGCATGCCCCAACTATTCTGGCCAAGACAATTTCTACGGTGCCTTGCTGATGAACTCAGGATTTCAGATCATTCATCTTGAACAGAACCGCCTTGAGATGAAAAAGGACATCAAACAAGCAAAGAAACACTTTGCAGGTGGATGTTCAAATTCTTTTGCTTGCGAAGAGGTCTGTCCGCTACATATCCCCCTCGCCTATCATATCTCCAGATTAAATTCACTTGCGTGGAAAATACATTTTAGTTTCTTCCATCGGTAGTAATTCGGTGCCTTCAGCCTTAGTACCTGGCATAGTTTTCTCCTAAGCCTATGCTTCTGCAAAGCAGGTGGTTTTATCGTATGGATGGTCAAAAACGGAGCAAATGCATAGTAATGTATACATTTGCTCCTGATAATTATTGGCTACACCCTATATAAATGATGGAAGTCCGGTTATGGACTTGGTATCACATTTATCTACTTACTTTGCAGTACTTAATACTACTGAAAGAACCATATACCTTCTTACCACTTACAGTTCTATAGGCTCTGACTTTATAGTAATAAGTTTTGCCTTTT
>JAEYPA010000162.1 GCA_023411225.1 Bacillota bacterium | reverse complement strand
GCTCAAGTCCAGTTGGTTGTGCGGTTTTATTGGCTAGAAATTGTCCTTTGGATGGTTTGGAGATACATTGTATCCACATATTTAAAGAATATAGAGGCAGACATTATGCAAAAGAGTGTATTGCAGTAATTAAGGAGTATATAAAGCAGGCAGGTTATGCTTGTTTGTATGTAAGGTTGGTGGAGACACATCAATATGCAAAGGTACTTAAAACCGTGCTAAGGTCTTCTGGATTTTCCCCGTATGACAGGGCTGAAATTATGAGTTGTAGGGTATCCGGGGAGAATCAGGTTATTTGGAAAGAAACACTAGGGAAGTATTATGATAAACTAGGTGCCTGGCTTAAACGCCAAGGAATCAAGACGGTTAGCTTTGCCGAAGCCAACGAAGAACTGATCAATAAATTATTACAGAATCAGGGACTTGAGTTCGATAGCAGATATAATATCGAATCAATATACCAGAACGCCCAAGGGATATTCTTGAAGGATGCTAGCTTTATTGCCTATCGTAATGATACACCGGTATCAATCACCATGCTGTTGGAAGCAGATGAAAAAGCATTGGTATTCCAGCTTATCTCTGAAGCCAAAACATATCAGAAAATGGGCACTATTATTCTTCCAATTGTTAAGTCTATGGATTGGTCCTTTAGGAGTAAATATGAAAAGGTATCTTTCTGTATCTTCGATTATAACACTCCAATGAAAAAGGTTTCAGATAACATTTTTAATAAAATGATATACAAACAGACAATACAATATTGCTATCGTTGTCAATTAAAAGAGGAGGACAGATAATATGTCGGGAATATTCAGAAAAGCTGCTTTAGACAGACTATCATCTCCGGAGCAGTTAGACAAGCAGATTAAGATTACGTCTCCTATGCTATGGCTGGCTGCTGGTGGTGTAATGCTTGCACTAGTGGCTGTAGTTATTTGGGGATGCTTTGGAAGTCTGCCAGAGAAAGTAGATATAAGTGGTATATTGATGCAAGATGGGTATTATCAGGGTATCTATGCAGAGACTTCTGGGGCGGTAGAGGTGTATGTGAAGAATGGAGATAGTGTACATAAGGGAGACGTTGTTGCTCAAATCAAAGCGGAGGACGTAGAGAAAAAGGTTAGGGATATGGAAAGTGTGATCTCAGGAATAGAGAGTATCACTTTAACCAGTACGAGTGATACAGCATTATCTGAAGCAAGCCCATTATTGGAGATCAAACAGGGATATAAAAATACCACAGCAAAGGATCAATATGAGCTTCAGTTGAAGTCAATGGAAGTTCAATATGAAGCAAAAAAAAGCGAAGTAGAAAACCTAAAGAAACAATATAAAGCAGCGGAAGCAGCGTATTTAAACTATATGGGGAATGATGCCTATAATAAAGTATATTTTGATTACCAAGAGGCCGTTGCTAAGACAGATACTGCTACGAATGCTTACGCTTCAACAATGACTACAGTAAATGAGGCTGCCGCTAATTATAGCAAAGCATTGCAAGCATATGGAGAAAGCAATAGTGTAACAATTGCCGCCAAGGAAAGCTATGATAAAGCAGTCAAGGCGTCAGAAGAGGCCAAGAAGGCATATGAAAAGGAAAAGAAGAATTTATTAAAGATAAAAACAGCATATGAGAAGGCTTACAAATCACAGAACTCCGATTCCGCTGACAAGCAGGCTTTATATAATACATTTAATGAAAAGAGTACTATATATAATGCTGGAAGAAATGAGTTTCTAACGATACAAAGCTCCATGAATAATCTTAAGATGCAGATAGACTCCCAACAGGTAGCCGATGACTATCAGACCACCACAGCGGAAGAGAATTTTCAGGCAACAAAGGAAGCGCTTCTTAGACAGTACAAGGGAGAGTTAGAGAACTTAAAAGCATCTCAGAATAATCTGCAGGTCCTTGCCACTGTAGATGGAACTATTAGTTCAGTATCAGTGGATGGAAATCAACCAATACAAGCCGGAACCTGTGTGGCACGAATCAATGTGACAAACTCAGAGACCAAACATATCGTATGTTTTGTTCCTCTGTCTGAGGTAAAGAAGATGAAGGTAGGCATGGAAGTCACAATGACTCCAAGCGGCGTCAGTGAACAGGAATATGGTCATTTAGTGGGAACAGTAGAAGACATTGCAGAGAACAATGCAAGCGTCTATGAGATGACAAAAGCTTTAGGAGATGATCTGCTTGTGAATCAATATCAACAGCAGGGCGCTTCTGTGAGAGCGATTCTATCTATTACCCCAGATGAGAAAGCAACCAATGGCTTTAAGTGGTCCAATAGTAAAGGAAGTGATCTAGAAATCACTGACAATACGGTTGTAATTGGAAAAGTAATTACAGATCGATATGCACCAATCACTAAATTACTACCTTGGCTGAAGGAGATGATGTCTTCAACAGGAAAAGAGGAGGAATAGTATGAAGAATTGCTATAAAAAGACTCCTACTATTTTCCAAATGGAATGTACGGAATGTGGGGCTGCTTCTCTGGCAATGATCATGGCATATTACGGGAAATATATTCCTTTGGATAAGGTACGTGTTGACACTGGTGTAAGCCGTGACGGCTGTAAGGCCAGTAAGATTTTGCAGGGGGCCAGAAAGTACCAATTTGAAGCCTGTGGCTACCGCCTTGGAGTGGAAGCTTTAAAAAAGGAAAAAAGATTACCTTGTATCATACATTGGAATTTTAATCATTTTGTTGTATTTGAAGGGATTAAAGGTAAGAATGCTTACATAAATGATCCAGCTCATGGACGGAGAAAGTTGACGATAACGGAACTGGATGAGGGTTTTACAGGGGTTGCATTATTTATCAAACCTGGTGAAGGCTTTACCAAGGAGAAAAAAACAGATTCCATGGTTTCCTCAATTTACCGTCGTCTAAGGAATGAAAAAAATACAGTTCTTTACCTTCTTCTTTTAGGTGTACTTTTAGTATTTCCGGGAATATTGATGCCTATCTTTTCTCAGGTATTTATTGATGACATTCTGATTGGTGGAAGTGAAAGCTGGATCAGACCGCTGATTATCGCTATGGTAGGGACTGCATTATTCCAGTTTATATTTGGATACTACCGGGATTTCCTTCTGGTGAAGTTCCAGAATAAGCTTTCCTTAGTTTCTGGGTACAAGTTTCTGACACACCTATTTAGACTTCCCATGACCTTTTTTGACCAAAGATATGCAGGAGATATTGCAGGTCGAATCAACAATAATAACAGTGTTTGTGAGTTCATAGCGGGGGATCTTACGCAAAATATCCTGAATCTTATTGTGTCCTTCATCTATCTGGTACTGCTGTTGATATACAGCCCAATCCTTACCTTTATTGGAATTGTGACCATTGTGATTAACTTTGCAGTAATCAAGATCACCTCAAGCCAGATTGCCCGTTCTGTTATGAAGATGAAGCAGGATGAAGGTAAGATGATGGGTGTATTAGTTTCAGGTATTAATATTATCTCTACGTTAAAAGCATCCGGAGTGGAAAGTAATTATACAAGTCGTGTTTTGGGTTATTATGCAAAATCAGAAACGAGAAAACAATCTTATGGAAAGCTGCAACAAATTGTAAATGCACTGCCTGAGCTTACCAATCAAATGTGTACCGTACTTGTACTGATGATTGGTGGTATTCTAGTAATCCGTGGGAACATGACAGCAGGTATGCTGGTGGCCTTTAATTCCCTACTTGGCTCCTTTGTAAAGCCAGTGAATGCTATGCTGGGATTTATCATGAAGCTCCAGGAAATGAAAGCGGATATGAACCGTGTGGACGATATCTTCCGGAATGAGGAGGATCCTATTTACATGGTGAAGAGAAATGACAATGCAGGAACGGAGAAATTGTCTGGACAGATCGAACTCCATAATATCGCCTTTGGATATAGTAGATTGGAAAAACCGTTGGTAACGGACTTTAACTTTAATCTCCAAAGCGGCAGGAGCATTGCTTTTGTAGGTGCCTCCGGCAGTGGTAAATCCACTGTTTCTAAGATTATCAGTGGCTTATATCTGCCTTGGGAAGGTGACATTAAGGTGGATGGAGAATCTCTTACTAAAGTTCCAAAGGAGATCATCTCTAGCTCCATTTCTACAGTTAGCCAGGAAATCTCATTATTTGCAGGGACCATCAAGGAGAATATCACCATGTGGAACAAGAGTATCCGGGACGAAGATATTATAGCCGCAGCCAAGGATGCTTGCATCCACGACGTGATTACCAAAAAACAGGGAGCCTACGATTATCTATTAACAGAAGGAGGACGTAATCTCAGTGGTGGACAAAGGCAGAGACTTGAAATTGCAAGAGCTCTAGTTACCAATCCGACGATTCTGATTATGGATGAAGCCACCAGCGCCCTGGATGCCATAACGGAGAAAGAAATCGTAGATAATATAAAACGCAGAGGATGTACATGTGTGATAGTGGCACATCGTCTTAGTGCAATCAGAGACTGCGATGAGATCATTGTCATGGAACGCGGGAAAATCGTACAACGGGGAACGCATCAAGCCCTGGTTAATGTTCCTGGACATTATCAGAATCTGATCAAGAAGATATAAGGCGGAGGTGAGAAGCATGAATAACATTCGTTTGTCGGGACCTGATGTCTATTTGACGAAGATGCCAGGATGTTCCTATAAAGTGAAAAGTGGGACAGTCGTTATATTTGCAGTACCTATTAAAAACGGCGAAACAGGCCGTAGAACCTGTATTTGTGAAATCACGGAAGGCAATAGATTCCCAGCTATGTATCTAAATAATGAAATGCTGGGAGAATGGACATTTTTGGTCTCTTCTTTAGGGGAAGCTGAACTTATTGAAGTAGACAGCTGCGAGGAAGAACTTATTATGAACTTCGCCAGCAAAATTAAACTACACTTGTTTAGCCCGGAGGATTTTGCAGAAGAGGTTGTGGAACGCGTTAATATGCTCCTGATCTCAGAGGAAGGCTATATTTACGCTGTATCACAGGAGCAGGAGAGAACCTATAAGAATAGTTTAAATAGTATTTATAACTTCTTCCATAAAGGGAAACGTAAGAAGACCATGGAAACCACTCAAAGTGCCTTATACGATACAGTAGAGTATCTATGCCGGCATGAAAACATTGATATTGTTTCCTATGATATCTTAAAAGAAAATTATGGACGGAGATTTACCATAGAGGATGTCGCAAGACTTTCTCATTTTACCATACGTAATGTGGTACTGGAGGAGGATTGGTACCACAATGATTCTGGTCCGTTAATAGTATTTTCCGAGGAAGGTAATAAGTCCTATGCATGTATCCCCAAAGGGACCAACCATTATGTATTACATGATTGTGTGACAGGGGAGACAACAAAGGTAACCCCAGCCATGCTGGAGAAGATTTCCCCTAAGGCCATCATGGTTTATCGTCCATTTGAGAATAGAAGTTTAAATGTAAAGGATTTGGTTAGATTTGCTGTTGGTAGCATAAAAAAGGCAGACTGGATCAATATGTTCTTGTTTGCTTTGATTGGTGTCATAATCGGTCTCTTACTGCCATATTTCAACGAGAAGATCTTTGATAATTACATACCTCTTGATGATATGTCCTCTCTGGTTCAGGTAAGTATGCTGATACTGGTACTTTCCATGAGTAATCTGACCTTTACCATCATTAAGAACCTGGCCATATTCCGAATCTCTAATACCTCTCAGGTGGGAATTCAGAGTGCCATATTTGACCGTTTATACAATTTACCGACATCATTCTTTAATAAATACGAAAGTGCAGATGTTGCCAACCGTGCCCTTGGTATTGCTGCGATTATAAAGCTATTGGCTGAGACCATGATTACCTCAGGATTATCCGCTGTATTTTCCTTGCTTTATCTGTTTAGGATGAATAAATATTCCTCATCATTAATGAAAACAGGATTAGTCTTGATTTTCATCAACATGATTGTGACAGGAATTCTGGGTTTTGTGCAGATTCGATATGAGAAAACACTGACAGAGAAAAATTCCAAGCTGAGTTCCATTATCTATCAGTTGCTTTCCGGTATCTCTAAGATACGTATCACCGGTGTGGAGAACAGAGCAATTCTTCAATATCTGGAGCCTTACGTAGAGATGAAAAAGGTCTATATCAGGAAAGAGAGGCTGGATAACTTAGCTATAAACATTAACCAGCTGATGAGTGTTCTATTTTCCGCTATATTCTACTATAAAATGATAAGTGGTGACCTGGATATTTCCTTTGGTGCATTTATGGGATTCCTTTCTGCATTTGGAGCCTTTTCCTCTGCTATGATTACAGTGGTTTCTTCCTTTTTGAACTTTAATGAAGCCATACCAATCTATAAGAGAGCAGTTGATATTCTCGAAACACCTCCTGAAACCTCTGATGAGGCAATGGTACCTGGTAAGATTACAGGAAAGATAGAAATCAACAATCTTTCCTTCCGTTATGGAAAGGAAGAAGAGATGGTATTAAACGACCTATCCTTACAGATCAATCCAGGGGAATATGTTGGTATCGTCGGCCCTTCCGGTTGTGGAAAGTCTACATTGTTAAAGGTGTTGCTTGGTTTTGAAGAGCCAACCTATGGTAAGGTTTATTACGATAATAAGGATATAGAGGGACTTGATAAAAGAGAGCTGAGAAAGCAGTTTGGAGTTGTTCTTCAGGACGGCCAGTTGATCTCTGGTAGTATATATGAGAATATTGCCATTACGGGTCAGGATATTACGGTGGAAAGAGTGCAGGAGGCAGTAAGGGATGTTGGCTTAGAGAGCGACATTGCAGAAATGCCAATGGGCTTACATACTGTGATCTCAGAAGGTGCCGGGACTATATCCGGTGGTCAGAGACAGCGTATTCTGATAGCCCGTGCCATCGTAAATAAGCCAAGCCTACTGTTTTTTGATGAGGCCACCAGTGCCCTAGATAATGTGAATCAGGATCTTGTTTGCAAGAGCTTGGAGAAGCTTCATGCCACTCGTATCGTCATTGCACATCGTTTAAGTACCATTATAAACTGTGACCGGATCATCGTACTGGATGGCGGACGTGTTGTGGAGCAGGGAACCTATAGTGAGCTTATGGCATTAGAGTCCCATTTTTATAAACTGGCGAAACGTCAGATCGTAGAATGATGGAGAGTGTAGTATATGATGGAGTGGTCAAGTTACTACCAGAATCCCAGCTTTTTTAAAAGCTCACGAATGTTACTGCTAGATCCGGATATGCTGGATAGCTATGTAAAGTGGACCGGGATTCAGGACGGAATGAAAGTTTTAGATGTTGGCTGTGGAACAGGAGCCTTTACCTACTACCTGTCGGCAGCAGTGAAGAACTGTGTATTCCATGGAGTTGATTTGGATGAAGAATTACTAAAGGCAGCAAAGGAGGAGGCTATAGGCAAGGAGGACAATACCTTCGAGTTTTTTGCTGGAGATGCATTAAAGCTAGATATGCCGTCCAATACCTATGATTTGGTGGTGTCTCATACTTTTTTGACCAACATCTGTAATCCTAAAAAGTCACTTCTTGAGATGAAGCGGGTGGCGAAGTCGGGAGCGAAGGTGGTGTCCGTTACCACCCAGTCCTTTCAGAATATCCCTGTACATACAGGATGTTATCCCAGAGAGCAGATACAGACAGTAAAGGAGTATTATGAGATGCGAGGCAAGGTGATGCAGGCCTACTTTACGATAAAGCCATTTCATAGCTTTATGGAAGGAGAGGATCCGGTTTTAGTCCCCCAGTTATTTGCCAGTTGTGGCTTAAAGGATATAGAGATGCACAGCATCGGTAGAGGATTTTCCTTAAGCGATGCTAGGTATAGTAGGGAAATGAAAGAGACTTATATCAAAGAGGACTACCTAGCAGAATTGACTAAGTTTCAAAACTATCTGGCCATTCCTGAGTTTAGTAAGCTTTTAGATGAGAAATGTATTGCAAAATACCCTATATTACTTAAGAAACGACGAGACCAGCTTATGGACAATATTGGGGAGAATACTATATGGGAATGGTACGGAGGAGCAAATATTATGATGACAGGAAGAGTACCCATAGATTTTTCCGTATTACAACACTTATTCTAAGGAGGCAGATATGGACACTCCAATCCTACAATTAATTAGGCGATACCCACAACTGATGTTAGAGATCTATGAGGGAGCTTCCACTTCAGAACAGTATAAGGAAGTAGTGTTACAGGGAAAGGTACCAGGACCGGCAAATGAGTCAAACTACAGCACTTCACCGGAAGACATCCTGTACCTAGTTGACACACCAGCAGGTCCAGCAGAGGTCCTATATGTGGCTAATCGCAGTGACTTCGTACGGATTCTTCAGGTGTTGGCATTTCGCCTTGAACCGAGGCCTATTGCCCCTACAACTGGTGCAATGATCATCAAGGGAATCATTAATCATGGTAAGCTTCGACAAAAGAGAATGGCGTTAGCCTTCACCAATGTAGAAAATGCAGACAGGGAGTATCAGCTTTTTATGCAGAACCCAGATAACTATAAAGATACCCTTATTGTATTGAGCAAAGGAGAATATAGTGCCCTTCCCTATACAATGACACAATATTCCTATGAGGAATGGATGGGTTATTCTCGAAAGATTAGAGAGTATCATGAGCTTACCCATTTTATCAGTAGTAAGCTCTATCCGGAGAACAAGAACATCGTAAGGGATGAGATCATTGCCGATTGCATAGGAATCATGGCAGCAACAGGAACCTATGATCCAGATCTTGCAAGAGCTTTTCTTGGAATTGCAGGAGGAGCTGATGCCATCAACGGAAGACTAAAGAATTACGTAGCTTCAGAAGAACTTAAGAGGGCGGTGGAGTACGCAAACAGGGCCATAGATGTCTTGGATGAGAAAAGCCGTTGGCAGGAATTCTCTCCTTTTGAGTTTTTGCAGTATGTAGAGCAACATAAAATAGCATTTTAATAGATAGGAGAATTAATATGGTAATTAATCATGAATTAAACGGAACAAATCTAGCAGTATCTTTAGAAGGAAGGCTGGATACCTCCACTGCACCACAGCTTGAAAAGTTTATTAACGAGAATACAGAAGGAATTACAGAGCTAGTATTTGACTTTAAGGAACTAGAGTATGTCTCATCTGCAGGCCTCAGAGTGATTCTGTCTACCCAGAAAAGAATGAATAAACAAGGGGATATGATAATACAAAATGTGAATGATACTATTATGGAAGTATTTGAGATGACAGGTTTTGCAGATATACTAAAAATTGAATAATAGGGTGTAATCGTATGGAATTTCGAGAAGTATTAGTAGAGGATAAGGAATGGGTGGATAGGATTAGGCAGGATTATTCCTGCTCAATCCTGGCCAATTCTTTTAGTACACTGTTCTTATGGAAAGAAGTACTTGGACTCTCCATATTCCTAGAAAAGGATTTTTTTGTTGTGAAAAGTCAGTATTATGGTAAAAATAGCTACTTCTTTCCCTGTGGAAACCAAGAGAAGGTGAAATACTTTATAGAAAGCCACAGAATGGAAATGGATTTTTGCCTAATTTATATGAGCCAGAAGGATGTAGAGTTTGTGAATTACAATTTTGAAGACAACTTTATTCTGACGCCGGCAAGGGAGTCATGGGAGTACATATTTTGCAGGGAAGAGCACCTTAGGCTGGCTGGAAAAAGATATGCCAAGATCCGCTATGAAGAGGAGCATCTAAAGAAGCATTATGAATTGAAGAGTGAACCGATATCGGAAGAGACTGTTTCAGATGCCATAATGGTAATTGACGCTTGGGAGAAACGCCAGGGTAATAGTTACATGAATGGGTTTGATGATTATTGGGTTGCAGAAAAGGCGCTTCGCCACTGGAAAGAGCTTATGGTACAAGGCTGCCTAGTCTATGTGAATGGAAAGCCTGGTGCTATCGTCATGGGAACTGAGGTTAATCCGGACACCTTTGGCATACAGATAGCCAAGCTATCTACGCCTATTACCGGATTGCTTTATTATTCACTTCACTCTTGCTTTCGAATGATTTCTGATCAGTATAAGTATATTAACGGAGACGACGATCTGGGCGTGTCTGGTATACGACTACACAAAAATAAAATGAGACCATGCTTAATGAATGAGATATGGAAGGGAACGGTTAATCCATGAAAGATGTATTTACGAAAAAAATGTTCTTAGGGTTTCTTGGACCCTCAGTGATAGCAGCCTTTGGCTTAGCCTTGTCCAATATAGCCGACTCACTGGTGATAGGAATACATATAGGTGAAACAGGCCTTGCAGCTATAGCGATCACATTGCCAATCTATATGATCTATGCTGTCTTTTATGTGGGGATTGCGACTGGTGGCTCCATTGCTTTCTCAAAGCTCTTGGGAGAAGGGAAAAAGGATGCAGCCAATAGCTTGTTTAATATGCTGATGGAATTATCTATAGTAATAGGGTTATTATTTATGACAGCTGGAATCTTCTTTACAGAACAAGTGTTGGCTTTTTTAGGAACTGTACCTGCAGATGGAGAGGTTTATGAAGTAAGCTACAGCTATGCGAGGATATTATTGATTGCAGCTCCAGTATTTTTCCTTAATACCCCTCTATATGGATTCATTCGTAGCGATGACTGCCAGAAGCTTTCTACCATAGGGTTTGTCATTGGAAATGTGCTGGATGTAGTAATGAATGTTGTGTTGGTAATCTTTTTGAATTTGGGTGTAAGGGGTGCTGTAGTTTCCACTATTATTGGACAGACAGTTTCCATCCTGATCTATGTCTATTACTTTTTCAAGAAGGAGGCTTCCGTTAAGCTCAGACTAACCAAACCTCAGTTTAAAACCATCATACAGGCATTGACCATGGGTATCTCTATGTCTGGTCAATATATCTTTCAATTTCTATTTATCCTGGTGACCAATCATATTCTCCTTGACCTTTCAGGGGAACCAGCAGTGGCAGTCTTAGATGTGGTCTTTAATGTATCCTATCTGGGACTATTCTTACATACGGCAGCAGGAGAAGCGATTCAGCCTCTGGCAAGTACTTTTTTTGGAGAGAAGAATTTTGAGGCTCAGCGAGTAGTGAAAACACTGGCCTTGAAATTTGGAGTAGTGGCTGGGAGCATTTTCTTTCTTTGTATCGCATTCTTGGCACCATTTATCTGCAGAGTATACCAGGTAAATAAGGAAATAGGTAGTATAGCAGTACAGATCTACTGCCTTAGCGGCATCATAGGAGGGATGCAGATCATTTTATGCTATTTTTATCAGTCCACTGGAAAGGAAAAGCTGGCATTTACCATCTCCTTAATGAGAAATCTTGTTTTGATCATCCCCTTTGCGTATTTATTTGCAGGCTTTGGAGTTAAAATGATATGGTGGATGTTTCCTGCAACAGAGCTTTTATCCCTGATCATTCTTCTTTTGGTCAGGAATCTTCGGTTCTTTGCAATGAATGCCACCATTGTGGATGAGAAGAGGATTTTAAATATTTTAATTGTAAGTAATGAGAAAGAGATTAAGATTCCGGTAGATGAGATTGAGGAGTTCTGTGGTAATTGGGATGCCAATTTTAAACAGACCTACTATGTGACCATGGTTGTGGAGGAGATCTGTGGAGCAATCGTCAATAATGCTTTTTGTGATACAGAGGATATCTACCTTCAGATTACGCTGATTGCTTATGAGAGTGGACTTTTTGAACTACATATTAGGGATAATGCATCCACATTTAATCCATTTGAGATGAAATCCAAAACAATATCGATTGAGGATAGCGATGAGGAACTGGATGGACTTGGTGTCATGATGGTAAAGAAGAAGGCCAAGACCTTCTATTACCGGAGATATCAGGGATTTAATACCCTGACAGTTTGTGTATAGGAGAGGACTATGGACTGCGGTATATTAGACAAAAAACAGATACCACAACTGAAGAATATCTGGAAACAATGCTACCCAGAGGATCCCGAAGCCTATATTGACTTCTTTTTTGAAAAAGGCTTCCCGAAAAGCAAAGGATTGGCGATATTTGATAAAGAGGTAGTAATCGGTGTAATCTATCTATTTCCTTGTGGAATTTTTCCAGATATAATTCCTGCCTACTACTTTTATGCAGGGGGAATTCTTCCTCAGTACAGGGGAAATGGGTACTATCGGCTTCTTATAGAGTATGCAGTTTTGTACTGCAGACAGCAGAGAAGAGAGATGTTTTGCTACCCATCACCGGGCTTGCAACCTTTTTATGAAGCCATGGGCTTTACAGAGAAGTACTATTATCAAATAAAAACCTATCATAGAAGGTTAGTAGATAATGAGTATGACCTTCAGCTACAGGAGGTATCGGTAGAAGAGTTGTTAAAGATGAGGCCGTTAGCCTCTCCAGGATCTGTTATCTGGGGACCGGATATGATGGAGTATATATATGAAGAATACCGTTATGATGGCGGATTTTGTTATAAAATAGTGTCTCAGGACGCAGAGGAATACTATTTATTTGGCAAGAAGGAAGCAGGTGGTTTGAGGATTACAGAAACCTCTGTGCCATTTCAACTGTATGATCAGCTTTCCAATGTATTGCTAAGAAGCTACGATATGGACACGGTGACCATACAATACCCACTTACACGGGAAATGGGTGGTCCAGAAACCTATTTTAGTTGTATTGGAAGTTGTCACTACAATAATAGATCAAAGTGGTTTGCTTTGACAATGCTATAAGAACGAGGTGATGTGATGAAAATATCCTTAAGGATCAAAACAATAATTCTTGTAATTATTGTTGCTATTCTTATTGCAACAGTTTCCATACTAATCAGTTACAATACCTATGCAAAAACCATCGATGGCTACTATAAAACAACATTGACAAACCTTGCTGAGACAGCTGCTTCTATGATGGACGCAGATAAGATTGAGCAGTACTATCAGACCCTTAAAAAAGATGAAGAGTATGAGAAATATCTGAATACCCTATTTGAAATTAAGGAAAATAACGATATTGAATATCTATATATTGAAAAGATAGTTGGTAATAATGCAGTGGCAATCATGGATGCAGACAGGTCAGATACTGCAATGAAGCTGGGAGATACTTTTGATATCTCTGAGGGTGCAGATGTAACTGCTATAAGTGAAGGAATTCCGGCCTTTATTAGTAACGAACCAGAAGTAGGCTGGGTATGTTCCATCTTCAGTCCAATTAAGAATTCTTCTGGTAAAGTAGTTGCCCTAGTTGGTGCAGATATGTCGATGGACGATGTTATGCATGAAAGAAGTATCTTCTTAATGACAGTCTGCGTTGCTATTCTGGTAACCACTATGATAGCAGTTGCGATATTGCTGGTAATCATTCAGAAGATTATTGTAAAACCAATCAATCTTCTGTCAGTAGCAACGTCGAATTTTGTATCTGATAAGGAGGAAAATGAGAACAATAATGGTAAAGTGTCACTGATCTCCTCTTTGAAAATACATACCGGTGATGAGCTACAGACCTTATCTGAAGCCATCAAATCCATGGAAGCAGATATCAATGAATATATCAATAATTTAACCGAGGTAACCATAGAGCGAGAGCGTATGGGTGCTGAACTAAATGTTGCCACTCAGATTCAGGCAGATATGCTACCTAGAATATTCCCTGCTTTTCCGGAAAGAACAGAGTTCGATATTTTTGCTACTATGTTGCCAGCCAAAGAGGTTGGAGGAGACTTTTATGACTTCTTCCTGGTAGATGAGGATCATATTGCAATTGTCATAGCGGATGTGTCAGGAAAGGGTGTTCCGGCTGCTTTATTCATGGTAATCGCTAAGACTTTGATAAAGAATCATGCCCAAGGTGGACTTAGTCCAGCTGCTATATTTACCAGTACCAATGAACAACTTTGTGAAGGTAATGAGGCAGGTTTGTTTGTAACTGCCTGGATGGGTATCATAGAGATCTCTACTGGTAATATGACCTATGTTAATGCAGGTCATAATCCACCATGTATCAAGAAGCAGGGGGAAGGCTTCCAGTATCTCAAATCCAGACCAGGCTTTGTCTTGGCAGGTATGGAGGGAATAAAGTACAAAGAATATACTATGCAGCTCTCTAAAGGTGATATGCTATATCTGTATACAGACGGTGTCAGCGAATCCACTAATAGCAATAATGAGTTATATGGCGAAGATCGGCTTCATGACTTCCTGAACCAATGTCTGGACCTGTCTTCAGAGGAACTTCTATATAAAGTCAAAGAAAGCTTGGATGAATTTGTTCAGGAGGCACCTCAGTTTGATGATATCACCATGCTGGCCTTTTGTTATCAGGCAAAGAATGAGGGGGATGTCAGTACAAAGAGATTCCCAGCTAATTTAGAGGAATTAAGTCGTGTCAGTGATTTTGTTGAGGAGATAATGAGAAACAATAATGCGTCAGACAAAGCCATAAACCAGGTCAATATCATAGTGGACGAGCTGGCTTCCAATGTATTGAGATATAGTGGCAGTGATTACTTGGAGGTGTCATGTTCTGTAAATGAGAATACAATCATGTTGCAGTTTAAGGATTCTGGAATGGAATACAATCCGTTAAATAGACCAGAGGTTGATATAACCCTTTCGGCAGAGGAGCGTCCGATTGGAGGGTTAGGATTGTTAATGGTTAAGAAGATGGCTCAGAGCGTAGAGTACTCCTATGAGGAGCAATGCAATATCCTTACCGTACAATACATCTGCGAATAATGTAATAGAAAAGGAACGAAAAATGGCATAAAACTACACGCCATTTTTCATTCCTTTATTTATGTTCAAAATGCTGATAATCTTTGCTAGGACTCCAATCTCCACCCCAGGTAAATCCGTACTTCAAAAAAGTAGTATAGCAGATATCATCTTTATGAATGTAATAGGGATTATTAAGCTCCCGATTGATATAATGGAGCCCATTTTCCGGATAGACATTGGTCTTGCCATTTCTAACCTGAATATATGGGTTATAAAGAGGGTTTATATCAATGGCTAAACCCATGGCATGGTTCGACAGTTTTCTAGTTCCAGCGATAGTACGATAGTTAAATGCAGAGGAGTTATTGTCCCCCATGGAAAGGTCATCGTCCGCATCATATTCGTCTATTAATACCATCTTCTCAATGGGATACTTGGCATCAAACAGTTCTTTTAATACAGCCAGCAGCTCATCAGCAATACTACGGTTTACAACCAGTTCGCCGGTTTTTACCTGCCCCTTAAAATCATAGTGAAGAGCCTCTATATAGACCAATTGTCCCAGGTCGAATTCCGCCTCCGGTTTGTAGGATTTATGCATCATTCGAGCTTTTATCACATCGTCAATAGGCCGATAGCTAAAGTTTTTACGTTGGGAATCATTCTGTTCCATGGCCTAATCCTCCTCGATTATCTGTATCTCTAAAAAGTCAAAATCTATAGCATCTATAAAATTATCTTTATTAAAACGGGTCTTATCATGCTTTTTAAAATCTGCTATGGTGGATTCTAGCCAAAGCGGTTTGGACAGATCAAAGGCATAACAGACTTCATCTAGGGCATGAAAAATTTTACGGGTGCGGTTAAGCGTCATATCATCATTTTCCACAACCATATCTTTTATCAAATGATTATCCTTGAACACTTTGGCCCATAATCGAAACATACATATTCCTCCCAAATATATTAAAATAGAGTTTTATTATACTTGTGAATTTCAAAACATTCAAGGTGCTTTATAGGTTATAAAGAAAACTATCAATGTAGTGCAGGATATATTGTAAAATACTGCAGGAATTGATATGATAAGTGCAAGGAAATCCGAGTGGAAAGGTGATTATATGGAAGGAAATAAAAGACGGGAAAAACTTATTGAGCTATTAACTACCTCAAAGGAACCGATGTCTGGTAGTGAGCTTGCAAAGGCCTTAGGTGTGTCAAGACAGGTTATTGTGCAGGATATTGCACTAATTCGCGCCACTAATAAGAATATTCTATCTACCAACAAAGGATACCTCCTGTTTGTACAGGAACCAACGAAGTTCAATCGTTGCTTTCTCGTAAAACATTCTACGGAGCAGATTGAGGACGAGCTTTGTGCCATCGTAGACAATGGCGGTAAGGTACTGGATGTTATTGTGATGCATGATATATATGGACAGATTCAGACAGATCTAGTTATAAAAAATCGCCAGGATGTTTATGAATTTGTGAAGAAGGTTGAGGAGAGGAAGACGACTCCATTAAAAGAACTGACAGACGGTGTACATCTTCATACGGTGGAAGCAGACAGTGAAGCTATCTTGGATCGTATAGAGAAGGTTCTTTATGATAAAAAATTCTTGCTTAAACCCTAGAAGTGTGATATTATTTGCGGTAACCTGACAAGACAGGTGAATACAAAGGTGTATACACACGGAGGCGGTTAAATGAATAAGATAGGTAAATGGTTGCATAGGGTATTTATAGATGGACTTAGCGGCATGGCTCTTGGCCTTTTTGCTACTTTAATAGTAGGGACCATTTTAAAACAATTTGGGGATTTAATTGGTGGTACAACGGGAAACTATTTGTATGCCATAGGTGTAGTGGCGGGTTGTCTTACCGGAGCTGGAATTGGTTGCGGAGTAGCCTGTAAGTTTAAGGAGGCTCCACTGGTTGTAGTTTCTGCAGCAGTTGCCGGTATGATAGGCGGTTGTGCAACAGATATTATTAACAATACTTTAATCAATGATGCTGGACGAATTGTACTTAAGGTGTCCGAACCGTTAGGTGCATTTGTGGCAGCTTACATAGCAATAGAAATCGGACATTTGGTTTCCGGAAAAACCAAAGTAGATATCATTATTACCCCTGTACTTAGTATTTGTGCAGGTTCAGCAGTGGGACTTTTAGTAGGACCACCTATTTCCTCCTTTATGATTTCTATAGGGGATTTGATTATGTGGGCTACCGACCAGGTTCCATTTTTAATGGGCATTATTGTCTCTGTCGTTATGGGAGTAGTGTTAACCCTTCCTATTAGCTCAGCGGCACTTGGTGTTATGTTAGGCCTCAGTGGTCTTGCAGCTGGGGCTGCGACAGTAGGCTGTTGTGCCAATATGGTGGGCTTTGCAGTTATTAGCTACCGAGAGAATAAGATGGGTGGGTTGATTGCACAAGGACTAGGAACTAGTATGCTTCAAGTACCAAATTTGATGAAGAAGCCAATTCTCTGGCTTCCGCCTGTTCTGACCAGTGCGATTCTAGGACCTCTTTCTACCATGGTATTCCACATGACCAACAACAAAGTTGGTTCCGGTATGGGAAGTGCAGGTTTGGTTGGACAGATTACTACCTATGGAGAAATGGTGTCAACCGATGGAGCAATCCTAACCATTATAAAGATTGTCGTTATTCAATTTATCTTGCCAGCTGTATTATGCCTGATAATGTCAGAGTTTATGAGAAAAAAAGGCTGGATTAAAAATGGAGATCTAAAACTGGATGTTAATTAGAAACTAACAAAAAGAATACCATAATACCCATAAGATGGGAAATATGGAATAGACTAGAAACCGTATCTATGTTACAATAATTTCTACAGGTAATTATAACACCTGAACTATTTAGAAAGAGATGGGACGTATAATGAAACGGGTTTTTAGAAGATTTCCAAAAGTGCTACTGGTAGTAATATGTTTTTTAATTGTGTCGATAGTGGTTGCCGCTAAAATCAACGGCTTTAATAAAGAAGCAAGAAATAGTCAAACAGGTAGCAACAGGCAGATTACCGTTGACCAGAATGGAAATGTAGTAGATGGAAACAATCCTAACAAAGATAAGAAAAGTCCATCACCTACAAAGCATAGTGGCGGTAACTCTGATTTTGGAAAGGAAACCGAGACACCTTCAAAAGAGCCTATAGCATCGTCAAACCCTGCATCGGTAGAAGATAAGAAAGTAACTCTAATGGCGGTAGGAGATGATTTGGTTCATACATCAGTAATTGAGAGTGGAAAACGTTCCAATGGTACCTATAATTACGATCATTTATTTACTGATATAGTAAGGGATATCAAAAAATCTGATTTAGCCGTGATTAATCAGGAGACGGTTCTTGGTGGATCTGAATTGGGCTACTCAGGTTATCCTAGATTTAACTCACCAAAAGAGATCGGAGATGCCATTGTCAATGCTGGTTTTAATGTGGTTCTTCATGCTACGAATCACGCCATGGACAAGGGCGAGGCTGGAATGCAAAATTCCATTGATTACTGGAAGAAACAAAAGCATGTAACTGTCCTTGGAGTTAATGAGACAGAAGAAGAGTATCACTCTGTGAAGGTCGTAGAGGTAAATGGTATAAAGATTGCAATGCTGAATTATACATATAGTCTGAACGGGCAGTCTTTACCAAAAAATAGAGAGTATATGGTAAATCGTCTTGACAAAGAGAAGATTCGCCAGGATGTAGCGTTAGCAAAAGAGCAGGCGGACTTTGTCATTGTATTTCCGCATTGGGGAACTGAATATGTCTATGAGCCATCCAGTTCTCAGAAGATGTGGACAAAGCTTTTTTTAGAGACAGGTGTGGATTTGGTAATAGGTGCGCATCCTCATGTAATAGAGCCCGTCGAATGGTTCACAAGAGAAGACGGGCATAAGATGCTAGTATATTATTCTTTAGGGAACTATGTGTCCGGTCAGAATGAATATCCAAGAATGCTTGGTGGTATGGCTAAGATAACCATAGAGAGTAAAAATGGTGGGAAACCAGAAATTACAGATGCATCTGTAACAGGATTGGTGACACACTATGAGAGAAAATATGAGAATCTACATGTTTACAAATTGGCTGATTATACAGAACAGCTGGCTTCTAAGCATATGATTCGAGGCATGTCTGTATCCAAACTTAAGGGATTGGCTGGTAAGGTTTGGGGAGACTGGTATAAGGAATAAATAGCAATTACAATTTATCAGTTGTAGTGCCATTAAAAAGCCTTGCATTAATTTGCAAGGTTTTTTGATGGCTTAAAGTAAACCTTAGGAATGCGGCGTAGTTCAAAACCATTGCCAGATAAACAAATATCGTTTAAAATAGAAAGGTAAAATATCAAAAATAAGTCAATACTATGAAACAACAGAAGGAAGGTATATTATGTCTTATACATCGTTATATCGTAAGTTTCGTCCCATTGGTTTTGAAGATGTTAAGGGACAGGAGCATATTGTAAAGACATTGAAAAATCAAATAAAGGCCAATCGTGTAGGACATGCCTATCTGTTCTGTGGGACCAGAGGAACTGGTAAGACAACCATTGCTAAGATACTAGCCAGGGCGGTGAATTGCGAACATCCGGTAGATGGAAGTCCCTGTAATGAATGTCCTACCTGCAAGGCCATACTGAATCAAACCTCTATGAATGTCATTGAGATTGATGCTGCCTCTAACAACAGTGTTAATAATATCCGTGACATAATAGATGAGGTGCAGTATTCCCCTACGGAAGGTAAATATAAGGTTTATATTATAGATGAGGTTCATATGCTTTCTGCAGGAGCCTTTAATGCTTTGTTAAAGACCTTAGAGGAGCCTCCATCCTATGTCATCTTTATTCTGGCTACCACAGAGGTTCATAAGATTCCGATAACCATTTTATCCAGATGTCAACGATATGACTTTAGGCGTATCTCTATAGATACCATTACAGATCGTCTTTGGGAACTGATGGCAAAGGAGCAGGTTCAGGTAGAGGAAAAAGCCCTTCGCTATGTGGCCAAGGCAGCAGATGGTTCTATGCGTGATGGTCTAAGTCTATTAGATCAGTGTATTGCCTTTTACTATGGAGAGACACTGACCTATGACAAAGTGCTGGAGGTTCTGGGTGCTGTAGACACAGAGATTTTTCAGAAGCTCTTAAGGTTATTGCTCGACGGGAAGCCGGTAGAGGTAATGGAACTAGTAGAAGAGCTGATTATTAAGGGCAGGGATCTAGGACAATTTGTCATTGACTTTACCTGGTACATGAGAAATCTCATCCTTCTTAAAAGTGCTGATATGGCAGAGGATATGATTGAAGTATCCACTGAGAATCTCATGGAAATGAAGCAAATGGCTGCCCAGGTGGAGATGGACACCCTTATGAGGTACATCCGAATCTTTTCAGAGCTATCTAATCAGATTAAATATTCCACTCAGAAAAGAGTGTTAGTAGAAGTGGCCTGTATCAAGCTTTGTAAACCTCAAATGGAGACTGATTACACCTCTATTCTGGAACGTCTTCGTCAAGTGGAGAAGAAGCTAGAGGAAGGAATTGTTGTTAAGCAAGCCTCCTCCGGGCAGGTATCTCAAGCACCTCAGATAAAGGAAGAAGTGAAAGAGCAGCAGATTCATGTGGAAGCCCTCCCTGAGGATGTAAGACAGGTAGCGGCCAACTGGAATAGCATAGTAAAGGATTTAGATGGTCTCCTACAGCAAATGGTAAAACATGCAGTTCTTACCGTAAATGAAGGAAATGTACTAGTTCTGGCATTTTCCGAAGATATCTATAAAAGCTATGTGGAGAAAGAAGCTTCCATGAAAGCAATCAAGGATGCCATAACAGAATATATTAATAAAGAGGTTTCCGTTCAGACTAGACTTCTTAAAGGAGGTCAGGATGGGTTAGATAAAGTAGCAGATATTACGAAGCTCATAAAGACGGATAATATTGAGGTTATTTAAAAAGGCAACTAAAAGAGGCTTCAAACGGATATTGATTAAGAAGCAAAATAAGGTTATAGTAGTAACTAGTAAGAGAAATGAAGGAGGACCAACTCATGGCAAAACGTGGTGGTTTCCCAGGTGGTATGCCTGGTAATATGAATAATTTAATGAAGCAGGCTCAAAGAATGCAGAAGCAGATGGAAGAGAAGACAAAAGAGCTTGAGGAAAAGGAATACGAGGCTACAGCTGGTGGTGGAGCAGTAACTGTACGCGTATCCGGTAAGAAAGAAGTAGTAGCGGTTAAACTTGCAGAAGAAGTTGTAGACCCTGAAGATATTGAAATGTTAGAAGACTTAATTATGGCAGCGACCAACGAAGCACTACGTAAGATGGAGGAAGAAAGCAGCCAGGCAATGGGTTCCCTAACAGGCGGTCTTAACTTAGGTGGGGGCTTTCCATTCTAATGGATTATTACAGTAAACAGATTAGTAGATTAATAGAAGAACTCTCAAGACTTCCGGGAATAGGCTCCAAATCAGCTCAAAGACTTGCCTTTCACATTATTAATATGCCAAAGGAGCAAGTGCAGAATCTAAGTTCTACCATCCTGGAGGCTAAGAATAATGTGAAGTATTGCAAGCAGTGTTGTACCCTAACAGATCAAGAGCTTTGTCCAATATGTCGAAGCGATAAACGAAATCCCAAGGTTATTATGGTAGTGGAGAATTCCAGAGATTTGGCAGCCTATGAGAAAACTGGCAAATACGACGGTGTTTATCACGTACTTCATGGGGCTATTTCACCTATGTTAGGAATAGGGCCCGCAGATATTCGTCTCAAGGAACTAATGTTAAGGCTCCAAGGAGAGGTAGAGGAAGTGATTATTGCCACCAACTCCAGCCTTGAGGGAGAAACCACAGCAATGTATATTAGCAAACTGATAAAGCCCACAGGAATCAAGGTAAGTAGAATTGCAAGTGGTGTTCCGGTGGGAGGAGATCTTGAGTATATTGATGAAGTGACTTTGCTTCGAGCATTAGAAGGCAGAATTGAGTTATAAAATGATGTTTCAAACATGGTTTAATAGGGATAAGAAGTCTCGGTTAAACCATGTTTTTTAAATTCTTTATTCGTTATAACTATAATGTTTATTCTGTGGGAGGGTGATAATTTGATATCTGGAATTAGTCATATTACTTTTATTGTTAAAAACTTAGATAAAGCAACAACTTTTTTTCGAGAAATATTTGAGGCAAAAGAAGTTTATTATAGTGGAGAAAAGCAATTTTCTATTTCGAGAGAAAAGTTCTTTATTGTAAATAATCTTTGGATTGCAATTATGGAAGGCAAAGAAATTGAAAAGAGCTATAATCATATAGCATTTAAAATAGAAGAATCAGACTATGAAATGTATCTAGAAAGAATAGAAAAACTGGGATTAGAAATAAAAAGTGGAAGGACAAGAGTTGTGGGAGAAGGTAGTTCAATATATTTTTATGACTATGACAATCATCTTTTTGAACTTCACACAGGAACATTAGAAAGAAGACTTCTTCGTTACCAGAGATAGAAAACAATACCTCATATGATAACAGTAAGAAAGCCTGGTCCTAGGGACCGGGCTTTCTCGGGTTAATGAGAGGGGGGTATTCAAATGTATAATCTTTCTTACAATTATTAGTATAAACAGTAGTTGTGTTCAAATTATGACCAATTAATAAATTTGGTATAAAATTTATTAATTAATTGTATAATTTTTATTATTTTGTTAGAATAGAATATAGGAATATACCGTGCATACTGACATCTATATTACCGAATGAAAGGGAGAAGGATATGGATAAGGATAATTTACTGGAGCAGGGGATTAGTGCCTTGTACCAATTGCGGGACAAATTGAATACACTAAAGAATATTAAGAGCCAGCTTTCAGAAAGAGACATGGAAGAGAGTCAACTTGAAAATGAGATTGAACTTAAAAATAATATGGTTCAGGATGAGATTCAGATGGCTATAGTAAAGCGAGAAAATGAAATTGTAGCATCCTTCGAGGAGCAGATAGAGCGGCAGAAAAATCGTATGAAAAAAGTGCAAGAGAAAAAGGAACGCTCTAAAAGTGATAAGGTTTCCCAGAGAATAGAGCAGGAGACTGCTCAGTTAAAAGGTGATAACCAAAGACTTAAACAGGATGTTAAGAATATATTTCAACAAGGGAATGTATCCCGTTTCTTTAATAATAGATTGTATTTTGCATTATTTTCACCAAAAGGATTAGGTGATATCGGAATTATTATTATTTCATTGGCCATTATCTTAGTAGCTCTTCCTTTATTGTTATATTATCTGATTTTCGACTGGAACAACACTTTTGGCCTTATTATAACCTATATAATTATGATTGCAGTCGTAGTAGGCCTTTATTACCTAATTTACAAAGCCACTAGGCAGAGGAATGCATCAGCTATTGCCAGCGGACGAGCGGTTCGCTATAAAATGAGACAGAACGACCGTAAAATTCAAAGGATAAAAAAGAGTATTCTTAAGGATAAGGATGAAAGTGCTTATAACCTTGGAGAATATGATAACGAGATTAAAGATATAAATAATAAAATTGCAGATATTAATAGGCAGAAGGCAGAAGCGGTTGCTGTGTTCAGAAGCTCTACTAGTAACATCCTGGCCAATGATGTGAGACAAAAGCACGAAAAGGAACTGGCGGAGACCGAAGAAAGATATCAGATGGTTCATAAAGAGTGCATGCAATATGAGGATCAGGTTAAGGAATTGTCCATGGGACTTGCCAATGATTATGAAGTATATCTTGGAAAAGAATTTATGGACCCTTCCAACTTAGACAAGCTGATTTATATCATGCAAGAACACCAGTTTAATAAAATATCGGAAGCAGTAGATTATTATAATAAGCAGGTAG
>JAEYPA010000127.1 GCA_023411225.1 Bacillota bacterium | reverse complement strand
CTTCCAGACTGGATGCGGATTCATGGTGGGTTCTCCGGGTCAAACTGTTAAAACCTTAGTAAAGGATCTTATGTTTATCCAGGAGTTTTCTCCTGAAATGGTTGGGCTTGGGCCTTTTATACCACATAAAGATACCCCTTTTAAGGATCAACCCCATGGAGACCTGGAATTAACCCTTTTTTTACTAAGCCTAGTTCGTCTGATTAAAAATGATGTACTTCTTCCAGCCACAACAGCCCTTGGTACCATATGTTCAGAAGGACGTGAACTTGGAATAGAGGCTGGAGCCAATGTTCTGATGCCTAACCTTTCTCCAATTCAAACCCGAAAGAAATATCTACTATATAATGATAAGATAAGCACTGGAGAAGAGGCCGCGGAAAGTATTCGTAATCTTCAAGCAAGAATACGTAAGATAGGTTATGAACTAGTGTCAGAACGTGGGGATTACAAAAAATATGAAAAACCTTTTACAAGCGAGATAAAATAAATAATCTAGAAAAGAGGATAACTATGAAATATGATAAAATGTCTGCTAAAGCAGAGGAATTCATAAACGATGAAGAGATATTAGATACTTTGGAATACGCTAAAGCAAATAAATCAAATAGAGAATTAATTTTCTCCTTAATTGAAAGAGCCAAAGACTGCAAGGGGCTAACTCACAGGGAGGCTGCAGTATTATTGGAATGCGATATTCCTGAGGCCAATGATGCAATTAAGAAACTAGCTGTATCAATCAAAGAGAAATTGTATGGTCACAGAATTGTCATGTTTGCACCCTTATATTTATCCAATTATTGTGTGAATGGATGTACCTACTGTCCGTACCATCACTGTAATAAGCACATTACTCGTAAAAAACTTACACAGGAAGAGATTAAAGCAGAGGTAATTGCTTTGCAAGATATGGGACACAAGAGACTTGCTATAGAATCTGGTGAGGACCCTGTTAACAATCCAATTGAATACATATTAGAGAGTATTAAGACAATCTATAGTATTAAGCATAAAAATGGGGCAATCCGCCGGGTTAATGTAAATATTGCGGCAACCACTGTAGAAAACTATCGTAAATTAAAGGATGCGGGAATTGGAACCTATATTTTATTCCAGGAGACCTATCATAAGAAGGCTTATGAGCAGTTACACCCAACAGGACCTAAGCACAATTATGCATATCATACAGAAGCAATGGACCGTGCTATGGAAGGCGGTATTGATGATGTAGGAATTGGTGTATTGTTTGGTCTGGAAATGTATCGTTATGACTTTGTAGGACTATTGATGCATGCAGAACATCTAGAAGCCTATAAAGGAGTTGGACCTCATACAATTAGTGTTCCTAGAATTTGTCCTGCAGATGACATTGATACTGCAAACTTTTCTAATGCCATTAGTGACGAGATCTTTGAGAAAATAGTAGCTGTTATTCGTGTGGCAGTTCCTTATACGGGAATGATTATATCCACCCGTGAATCTAAGGCTTCCAGAGAGAAGGTATTAAACCTTGGAGTTTCTCAGATTAGTGGAGGTTCTAGAACTAGTGTTGGAGGATATGTTGAGGAGGAGACGGAAGATGAGAATTCTGCTCAATTTGATGTAAGTGATCGAAGAACTTTAGACCAGGTGGTGAATTGGTTATTGGAGTTAGGTTATGTTCCTAGCTTTTGTACTGCTTGTTACAGAGAGGGTCGTACCGGTGATCGTTTTATGACTTTGTGTAAATCTGGTCAGATCTGTAATTGCTGTCATCCTAATGCTTTAATGACCTTAAAAGAATATCTGGTGGATTATGCTTCAGAGGATACCAGAAGGAAGGGTGAAGCGTTAATTGAAAAACAGCTTGCCTATATAACGAATCCAGTAGTAAAAAGAAAGGCAGAAGAATATATCAAAGAAATAGAACAGGGCAAGAGAGATTTTAGATTCTAAGTTCGAAAGAAAGGTGGGCGTAATGACAACACTTAATGAAACTCCAAGAGGAAATCGTATTCATATTGGCTTCTATGGAAGGAGAAATAGTGGAAAATCTTCACTAATTAATGCATTTACCGGGCAGCAGGTGTCCATCGTGTCTGAGGTGGCTGGGACGACAACAGATCCAGTCTTTAAGCCAATGGAGGTCTATGGATTAGGACCTTGCGTGTTTATTGATACAGCTGGATTTGATGATATAGGTGAATTGGGAGATATCCGCGTTGAGAAGACGAGAAAAGCAGCGGAGAAGACAGATATTGCAGTATTAGTGTTCTCTGATGAAGAGATGGATAAGGAAATAGAATGGTATTCCTATTTCAAGCAGAAAAAAACACCTGTCCTTTCTGTAATCAATAAAGCAGACACAAGAACTGATTTGAATCAGTTACAGGTTTTGGTGGAAAAAAAGATAGGTACTAAGCCATTGCTTGTAAGTGCCAAGAATCGGGTAGGAATAGATGCCATGAAAGAGGGGCTTGTGAGACTTCTCCCTGAGGATTATGGTATGGAAACCATTACGGGAGATTTGGTGGAAGATGGAGATCTTGTATTGCTTGTAATGCCTCAGGATATCCAAGCACCAAAGGGGAGGTTGATTCTTCCACAGGTACAAACCATACGAGACTTATTGGATAAAAAATGTCTGGTAATGTCTGTCACCACAGATAAGTTAGAGGCAGCTCTTGCAGTTATGGCCAAACCACCAAAGCTTATTATTACAGATTCACAGGTATTTAAGTCGGTATACGAGAAGAAACCAAAAGATTGTCTATTAACCTCATTTTCCACGTTGTTTGCTGCCTACAAGGGTGATATCCGTTACTATGTAAAAAGTGCAAAAACTATCGATAAACTAACAGAAGAATCTAAAGTGCTAATTGCAGAATGTTGTACCCATGCTCCCTTGTCAGAAGATATAGGTCGTGAAAAACTCCCACGTATGTTACGACAGAGAATTGGTTCAGGGCTTACAGTGGATATTGTCAGTGGAACTGATTTTCCAGCAGATCTTACTGGATATGATTTAGTGATACAATGTGGGGCCTGTATGTTTAATCGAAAATATGTTATGTCCCGAATTGATAGGGCGAAGGAACATGAAGTTCCAATGTCAAACTATGGTATTGTTATTGCATATCTAACAGGAATCATAGATAACATATGTTACTGATATTGACATAAAGATGAAAAAGAAGTAATATACTGACATGTTTGAAACGATAATTTTTGCACATAAAAGCAGATGGAAGAGGATTAGAATATGTCAGAACTAGCATTAAAAGGTGATTTGATAGGACAGGGCAATACTGCTGAGGTTTTTGAATGGGAAGATAAAGGAGTATTAAAGTTATATCGAAACGGAATACCTGAAATCGCATGCACCAACGAATTTACTATCACCCAATATGCTTATGAGCATATGAAGATTGCTCCAAAGCCTATAGAAATAATACATAGTAATGAACGAATAGGTGCAGTGTATGAGCGGTTAAATGGAAAAACACTGCTAAAAATGATGGTGGCGAAACCATGGAAATTGAGAAAGTATTCTAAGATGCTTGCACAGTGCCATATGAAAATGCACACTAAGGCATCTTTATCAGTAAGAACGGTAAAAGAAAAGTTATTAGACGATATAAAAAGGGTATCTATATTGTCTTTAGAGGAAAAACGATTGATAATAGCATATGTTGATACTTTATCGGATGGTGATTGTATTTGCCACTTTGATTTTCATCCTGATAATGTCATAATTCAGAATGACCAATATTATGTGATTGATTGGATGACTGGGTGTATTGGAAATCCCTTATCAGACGTTGCACGTACAGTAATCCTTTTAACTTATGCTAAGATGCCAAGAGCTCCATTCTTAGTTAATGCAATTATTAAGGCAATGCAAAAGAGAATTTGTAAATACTATTTATCGGAGTACAAAAAATTGACCAATTACAACTTTTCGGAAATGGAAAAATGGAAGCTACCTATTGCAGCTGCAAGGCTGAGTGAGTGGATTCCTGAAGGGGAGTCAAGACAACTTCTGGACTATGTAAAACAAGAACTTTCTAGAATGGAAAGAAAAGCGTAATTCACAGAAAATAAAACAGATATAAACAATAACGAAGTGAACTAATTTGCCAGGCAAAGTATAAGTCCGGGTAAAAGGGTTCACTTCATTATTGTTTGGGAGTTAGCTCTTATTTATTTACTTTACCAAGGTCAACGCCTGACTGGGATAAAGCCTCTGTTATAGCTGTTAATGTAGCATTACTGGTTATTGTTGCGCCTGTAACAGTATCAACAGCAATACTTTGTTTCTTTTTAACTTCTTCGCAGATAGAAGGAGCTGCTTTTCCACCTAAGTCTGCAGTCTCACCACTGGCGTCTACTTTGATGTCAGAGATAGCACCATCCTTAGCAACAGTTACTGTAACTTTAACATCACTTGAATAACCCTTAGCAGTAGCTGTATAGGTTCCGGCTTTAGCACCAGTATTGGCATTGTTGGTACTTGTACCATTGTTGGCATTGTTGGTACCTGTACCATTGTTGGCGTTGTTGGTGCTAGTACCGTTGTTAGCATTGTTAGTACTAGTACCATTGTTCTTGTTTTTACCGTTGTTAGTTGAGTTACATCCAACCAATAAGGATAAGGACATAACAAATACTAACAGGACGGATAAGATTCTTTTCATAGGATACTTCATAGTTCGGCCCTCCGATATTATTAAATTTTATAACAAATGATATATAAAAGATGCAGTTATAGTATTTCTTGAAAAAAATCAAAGTATTCATAAGAAATGTTAATTCATAAGAAATGTTATTAAGTAATATGGTTGTGAAGTATGGAATTTGAGGTTGACCTAATAAAAATTATCATTTATAATATTCCAAGGATAAGGGAGTAGTTAGCACAGAAGTACCTGTGTAGCTTAGTCAACATACTGATAACGATGGTTATCTGGCTTTGTTTTAAATAATGAGACTTGTCTGTAGCAATAACACTACAGATAGGTCTTTTTTTATTTGATAAGAAAGTCATCCAGATTTTCCCACCAAATTAAAAAGACTTTCTAAAGAACAGGAAGCCAAGGATTGTATTGGGTTGGAGAAGAAGTTGTCGCATGCAAGGCCTCTTAGGAAAGCAAAGAGTATTTATGTATGATTGGCTTGGAAAAAACATAAAATATTAAAATGGTAGTAGGAAAGGAAAGCAAAATGAGTTTACTGGAGATATTTCTTATTGGCGTTGGCTTGTCTATGGATGCTTTTGCAGTATCTATATGTAAAGGATTAGCAGTAAAAAAATTGTATATAAAACAAGCTTTAATTGTAGGTCTATATTTTGGAGGATTTCAAGCACTGATGCCCCTCATAGGTTATGGACTTGGAGTAAGCTTTCGTAATCAAATAGAAAGTTTTGATCACTGGGTTGCCTTTATATTATTAGTATTAATAGGAATTAATATGATACGTGAGGCATATGGCAATTGTGAGGAAGGAGAGGCGAGTTGCCCTATCTTTAGTCTTAAAGCGATGTTAGTATTGGCAATTGCTACTAGCATAGATGCCCTGGCTGTGGGAGTAACCTTCGCATTTTTAGGTATTAATATTCTTATAGCTATTGCTATCATTGGCATAACAACATTTGTGATTTCTATTGCCGGAGTTAAGATTGGTAATGTATTTGGAACTCGCTATAAATCAAAAGCTGAAGTAGTTGGAGGAGTTATTCTTATATTAATAGGAGTGAAAATTCTGTTTGAGCATTTGGGATATATTGGTTTTTAGTGACTTTATTAGATACATTTCATTCACTGCCTACAAATCTATTCCCCAGGATGAGATAGCCTCTGCAACTAGAAATAACCAGGAAAGAGGGCACCTCTTTCTGGTTATTTGGGATTGTCCATACCTTCCGGGAATTCACCCAGAAGATATACCTTCTAATTCAATTCAAGATACTTGTCATTGGCCTCTAATACCATCTTCATTGCATCTTTACCCGGCGCCCCAATGGTATTACGCATATTCACACAAGTCTCTAAGCTAATGGCTTCGAATACATCTTTCTCAAAGACTGGGCTAATCGCCTTTAGTTCCTCTAGGGACATGTCTTCGATACTAATTTCTTTTTCAATGCAGTAAAGTACAATCTGACCGATTATTCCGTGGGCATCTCTAAATGGTACCCCGTGCTTTACTAGATAATCCGCAGCATCGGTAGCATTGGTAAAGCCCTTCTTGGCACTTTCCTTCATGGCATATTTATTAAATTGCATGGTATCTACCATGCCTGTAAATAGTGCAATACAACCCTTTACTGTATCAATAGCATCAAAGGTCAACTCTTTATCCTCCTGCATATCCTTGTTGTAAGCAAGAGGAATGCCTTTCATGGTAGTCAAAAGAGAGGTTAAAGCTCCGTATACACGACCGGTTTTACCACGTACTAGCTCGGCAATATCAGGATTCTTTTTCTGTGGCATAATACTGCTTCCAGTAGAATAAGCATCGTCTAATTCTACAAAATGATATTCGTTGGAATTCCAAAGTATAATTTCCTCACAGAAGCGACTTAAATGCATCATTATAATGGATAAAGCACTAAGTAATTCAATCAGATAATCTCGGTCAGACACAGAATCCATACTGTTTAGGGTGGCTTCACTAAAATTAAGTAGAGATGCAGTATAGCTACGGTCTAATGGGTAGGTGGTTCCAGCCAGGGCACCTGAGCCTAGCGGACAGGTATTCATACGATTATAAATGTCTTCTAGACGGCTTCTGTCTCGCTTGAACATTTCAAAATAGGCTCCTAGGTGATGAGCCAGAGTAATAGGCTGAGCCTTTTGCAAATGGGTAAAGCCTGGCATAATGGTATCACAGTGCTCATGCATCAGTTGATTCAGCACAATTAACAGTTGCTTTACAAGTTCATTGATTGCTACAATCTCATCTCTTGTATACAACTTCATATCAAGAGCAACCTGATCGTTACGACTTCTTCCGGTATGCAGCTTCTTTCCGGTATCGCCGATTCGCTCAATCAAGTGTCCTTCTACAAAGCTATGGATATCTTCGTAACTACTGTCTATCTCTAAAGTTCCATTTTCTATGTCTGTGCAAATTCCTGACAATCCTTCTATAATTTGATCTCTTTCAACATCTGTCAATATTCCCTGTTTTGCAAGCATGGTCACATGAGCAATGCTTCCCTGTATATCTTGTTTAAAAAACTTCTGATCAAAGGATATAGAAGCATTAAAATTATGTACCAGTTGATTTGTTTCTTTTGTGAAGCGTCCGCCCCAGAGTTTCATATGCGTTCCCTCGTTTCTATGATTTTCTGTTTAACATGTACTAGATAAAATCCTTTTTGTATATAGTACCCTGTAATCGTAAAATATGCAAGAATAATATTCATATATTATGCATAAATATGAATAAATATGCATTAGTATGCAACCTCCCTAACCTGTGATATACTTTTGAATTAGATGGGATATACTAAAAAAATGAATCGGAAATAGTAATGAATCTATATAGAAGGGAAATGGGAATATGAGTCATCTCTATGAACAATTACGACCAAGGCTTTATAAGCTTGCAGCAATTAATACTACTTTGGAACTTTACCACTGGGATATGGAAACAATAGCACCAGAAAAGGCAGAGGAACAGACAGGAAGATTGGTGGGTATTTTGTCCAATGAATTCTATGATACTTTACTTCATCCAGAAACAGAGAGACTGCTTACTGAACTGGAAAAACCAGAGGCGAAAGATAAATTATCGATAGAAGAGAAAGCTGTTCTTCGCCAGCTTCGAATTAATTATGACCGAATCAAATGTATTCCGGCAAAAGAATACGTTGAGTATCACGAAATGACTTTAAGAAGCTCTGTTGCATGGGCCAAGGCAAGAAAAAATAATGATTTTGCCTCTTTTGCTCCTATGTTAAAAAAGGTAATAGAATATAAAAAGAAGTTTGCTATTTATCAAAAAAAAGAGGAAGAAAACTCTTATGATGTGCTTCTTGCAGACTATGAACCTTGTCTTACAACCAAGGATTTGGACGAGTTCTTTGATTATTTAAAGAAGGAACTGGTTCCTCTCATTAAGAAGGTGGCGAAGGAGCACGAGAAAATAAACGATGATTTTATTTTTCAAGATTTTGACATTGAAAAACAAAAGGAATTCTGTCATTTTATTTTGGAATACATTGGTTTTGATTTCTCTAAGGGAGTGGTAGGAGAAAGTGCGCATCCCTTTACCATTAATCTGCATAACAAGGACGTACGAGTTACCAATCATTTTTCGGAGCAGGGCTTTATAGGATCTATTTTTAGTGCAATCCACGAAGGCGGCCATGGGATTTATGAATTAGGCGTTAGTGATAAATTAACCCTAACCTTAGCGGGAACCGGAGCATCTATGGCGATGCACGAATCCCAATCCAGATTCTACGAAAACAATATAGGAAGAAGCAAGGAATTTTGGGAACCAATATACGACAAGTTAGTTACTGCATTTCCTAAGCAGTTAGGAGATGTAACCCTGGATAAGTTTATTACCGGTATTAACAAGGTAAAGCCTGGTCTAATTCGTATCGATGCAGATGAATTAACCTATCCGCTTCACATTATTATCCGCTATGAACTGGAAAAAATGATATTTAATGACGAGATTACGGTGGAGGAGCTTCCAGAGGCTTGGAACAAAAAATGTGAAGAATATCTGGGGATAAGACCAGAAACAGATAGTGAAGGTGTTCTTCAAGATACCCACTGGTCCTGTGGGGATTTTGGATACTTTCCTTCTTATGCGGTGGGGAGTGCCATAGCAGCTGAGATATATTATCATTTATTAGCGAAGGAACAATTGAAAAACAAGCTAAAAAATGGTAATCTAAAGGCAGTAACAGAAGTGTTACGAAAAGAAATTCATCAATATGGTATGATTTATGACATAAATGAGTTATTGCTTCGTATGACAAATGAGAAGTTTAATCCTAAGTACTATGTGAGATATTTGAAAGAAAAATTTGAGTAAAAGAACTTCATTTTGCAAATAGTATTGTGTGATGGACTTTGCTATTTGTCCACAGTTAGAAAGCATACTAAAAATTTTGGAAAGGATGATTATATGAGATCAGGAATTTATATTACTCACGTACACGGAAGGGAAATCCTGGATTCTAGAGGAAATCCTACAGTAGAAGTAGAAGTTACATTAGAGGATGGAACAATAGGAAGAGCGTCTGTTCCTTCAGGAGCATCTACAGGAGCATTTGAGGCAGTAGAGTTGAGGGATGGTGACAAGAGTCGATACTTAGGCACTGGTGTAAAGAAAGCAGTGGATAATGTCAATACAGTACTTGCCCAGACTGTTGTTGGGATGAATGCTCTTAATCAAGTGGATATTGACAGAGCTATGTTAGCTTGTGACGGAACTGATAATAAAGGAAAGCTAGGAGCCAATGCTATTCTAGGAGTTTCTCTTGCAGTAGCACATGCAGCAGCAGAATATATGGACTTACCATTATATCAATACATTGGTGGAGTAAATGCGAAAACATTACCGGTTCCAATGATGAATGTCATCAATGGCGGAAAGCATGCGGATTCTAGTTTGAATATACAGGAATTTATGATTATGCCAGTTGGAGCTAAGTCTTTTAGTCAGGCATTGGAATGGGGTGCAACAGTATTCCATACCTTAAAGAAAGTGCTCAAGGAAGATGGTTATGTGACAGCAGTAGGTGATGAGGGCGGTTTCGCTCCAAAGTTTAGTAGTGATGAGCAGGCTCTAGAGTACCTGGTAAAGGCAATCAGTGCAGCAGGCTACAAACCTGGAGATGATTTCTTTATTGCTATCGATGCTGCAGCTACAGAGATGTATGATGAGGCAGAAAAGGCTGGACGTAAGGGAGATTATCTCTTCTGGAAATCCGGGGAATATAAAACTCCATCCCAGATGGTAGAGTATTGGGAAGACCTTTGCAACCGCTATCCGGTTATCTCTCTTGAGGATGGCCTAGCAGAAGAGGATTGGGAAGGCTGGAGTCAGCTTACCAAACAGCTAGGAGGCAAGGTACAGTTAGTTGGCGATGATTTATTTGTAACCAACACAAAACGTATTACAAAAGGAATTGTAGATAATGTCAGCAATTCTGTATTAATTAAGGTAAATCAGATTGGTACCTTAACAGAAACCCTAGATGCCATCAAGATGGCGCAACATAATCGATGGACAGCGGTGGTTTCTCATCGTTCCGGTGAGACAGAGGATACTACAATTGCTGATATCTCAGTGGCTACCAATGCGGGACAGATTAAGACAGGTGCACCTTCCAGAACGGATCGTGTTGCCAAATATAATCAGCTACTAAGAATCGAAGAAGAGTTAGGCGAAAGTGCTGTATATTTAGGCAAGAGAGCCTTTCAGCTAGATAGAGCTTTTTAAATCATAGAATTCAGTACCGAATGATAGAATGAAAGCGATTATAGGTATTAGTCAAATATAGTGTATAGACTATTAAGAAGAGGGAATTTCCCTCTTCTTAATTTTTGTAAAATATAATGTTAATTTCATTTAAAATCGGCCACGTCTATTACCTTAATGTTTCTTTCTATTAAGGCTTTAGCAAACAATCCCTGACCTGGTATCAACTTCCCAGTAAATGTACCATCATAAATCTGATTTACACCACAAGTTGGGCTTCGGGATTGCAAAATAGCAAAGTCAATAGATAATCCCTCTATTTGCTTTAGAGCAATATCTATACCATGTCTGTATTGTTCGTCAGCATTTCTGCCACTTTCTTCAGTGATATGGCCATTCACAATTTCAGCAGATGAACGTGGAATTGGTAAACCAGCAAGAATTTCAGGACACATACGGACAATCTCGTGATCTTTTAGATAATTAGTAACCTTTTCATTATAATTAGTCTTGCCGTTATATTTGCAGTTGCATCCGAGGATACAAGCACTTACTAATATTTTCATATGTGCTCCTTTTGTTTACTTTGTTGTAGTATATGGGTTTTTAATGGCTCATCCTGATTATTTATCATACATAGGCCTTCGCTTATACAGGAGAAGTACTTCACCACATTGCCACTGTATATTGCAATTTTATCTGCACCACAAAAGCGCTCATCCCGGATATATGGTAAGTTGTCATACATAGTTATATTGTATTCTAGTGAAGAATCGTAATGCTTTTTATTTTCATGTGTGCTCATAAGTACCCCTCACAGTTCATATAAACATATTAGGAAAAATATAAAAAATATACAAATTTCATCTTATATTATACAACATTGAGAGGGAAATGGAAGATTAGAAGGACTTATTTCCCAGTATTTTCTTGTAAATTAGCTTTTTTTTGCAGCTCTATAATGATAATTGGCATTATAGATAGCATTAAGACTAAAAACCATTGATTTAGAGTAAGTGGCGCCACTTTAAAGACAGCAGCAAGAGGTTTTACAGAGATTACGACAATCTGCATAAAACTACATACTAAAAATGATAGGGTAAGCTTTTTATTCGTAAACCAACCGATTTTAAAGATAGATTCACTGCTACGCATATTAAAGGAATGAAACAGTTGACTTAAGGACAATACAGCAAAACACATAGTGCGGCCAACTTGAGGCTCTGAATAAAAACGCCCGCCCAGAGTGTCATACACCTGATAACCAATATAGAATGCCGATAACGCTAAAGCGCCAATCATGAAGCCTTCGAACAATATTTTAAAGGCTAACCCATCGGCAAAGATACTCTTAGATGGGGAGAGAGGTTTGCGGTGCATTATGTTCTTTTCCACAGGCTCAACTCCTAGTGATATAGCGGGAAGGGAGTCTGTCACAAGGTTCACCCAAAGCAGTTGGACGGCAACTAAAGGAGTTGGCAACCCTAAAAGGATAGCTACAAAGATTGTCAGAATCTCTCCGATGTTACTTGATAAAAGAAAATGAATGGCTTTCTTTATGTTATCGTAGATTCCACGACCTTCCCGTACAGCCTCCACTATAGTAGCAAAATTATCATCTGTAAGTATCATATCGGAGGCATTTTTAGCAACATCGGTACCAGTTTGCCCCATGGCGCAGCCAATGTCCGCAGCTTTTAGAGCAGGAGCGTCATTTACGCCATCACCTGTCATGGCTACTACCTCATTATTGGCTTGGTATGCTTTCACAATCTTTACCTTATGTTCAGGCGATACTCTTGCGAATACACTGTAATTGTGGATCGTATCTGATAAAACAGAGTCAGTCATCATATTTAATTCGCTTCCGGTGATAGCCTGGGAGTTATTATCTAATATTCCAAGTTCTTGTGCTATGGCACAAGCAGTGGTAACGTGATCTCCTGTAATCATTACAGGCTTGATGCCAGCTTCCGTACAGATCTTTACGGCCGCTTTTACCTCTGGTCTTGGCGGATCAATCATCCCAACTAATCCAAGATATATTAGTCCATTTTCCAGATTCTTGTCATCTATATACTCAATTTCCTTATAAGCTAGAGCGATGATTCTTAGGGCCATTCCTGCAAGCATAGTATTTTGCCTGATAATTATTTTCCGGTGATGATCAGTCATTGGTACGATAGTACCATGTTGATAGATGTATTTACAGCGGCCTAGCAAAATCTCTGGTGCGCCTTTGGTGATAACCCGCAAATGATTTCTCATTTTATGTACGGTTGTCATTAGTTTTCGGTTAGAGTCGAAGGCTAATTCAAAGACTCTCGGATACATAAGGTCCAATTTCTGCTTCAGTAGACCATTATGGTAAGCTGCAAGAACAAGAGCATTTTCTGTTGGTTCTCCTGTAGTGGATACATCTTCCTTGGCAATCTGTAGCACAGAATCGTTACAGAGAGCTCCTAGGGTAAATAAATCTTTACCAAAGGTGGAGGAGAAGGCTTCTTCTCCCATACAGGAGGTGATTTTTGTGACTGTCATTTTATTCTGTGTCAGGGTTCCCGTTTTATCCGAACAGATAATGGTGGCTCCACCTAGTGTCTCCACTGCAGGAAGTTTACGAATTACAGCGTTCTTCTTTGCCATACGTTGCACTCCGAGGCTTAACATTATAGTAACGATGGCAGGAAGACCTTCGGGAATTGCTGCAACTGCCAAACTGACACTGGTCATAAACATGTCAAAAACAGGAAGCTTCTTCACAACCCCTAGAATAAAGATTACAATACAAATTAATAAAGCGGATATTCCAAGAATCTTACTGGTTCCAGCTAACTTCTTTTGAAGAGGGGTAGCAGGAGCCTCATCATTTAATATGAGCTTTGCAATGTGTCCTACCTCAGTATTCATACCAGTTGTGATTACAATGGCACTTCCTCGTCCATAAGTGACGATAGAGGAGGAAAGTACCAGGTTACTACGCTCACTAAGGAGGGTATCTGCTGGAAGGATACATTGGGCATCCTTATCCACAGGATGAGATTCTCCGGTTAGAGAGGACTCTTCCACTTTTAAGTTATAGGCTTCAATGAGCCGGGCATCTGCTGGTACGAAATAACCAGCCTCTAGAAAAATAATATCTCCGGGTACCAGCTGATTAGCATCCATGCTTATAATAGAGCCATTTCGTTTTACGATAGCATTAGGTGCAGCCAGCTTTTTTAGAGCTTCCAGAGATTTCTCGGCCTTAGCTTCTTGAATTACTCCTAGGACAGCATTAAGAGTAATGATTAGAAAGATTATGATTGGATCCAGATAATCCACATTATCCTTTAACAATGAAACAAAGAAGGAGATGCCGGCAGCGGCAATCAAGGTAAGAATCATGAAATCCTTAAACTGTTCGAAGAATTTATGGATAACAGTTCTATTTTTAGGAGTGGCCAGTTCATTAGGACCATACTTATGTAAGCGCCTGACAGCTTCCTTTGCCTGTAATCCTACCGTAATGTCTGTATTAAGTTCTGTGGCGGCCTCTGTAAATGATATGCTGTGCCAGTTCATGAAAATCCCCCTTAGGTTTTTATTGCAGATTCCTGCTCATGGAGTAAAGGCTTTGCTTATCAAATTATATGTCCAAACCTAGGTTTTATACTTCATGACATAATTTTTTAGTCACCCTGAGGCAACCCTCACATATGTTATAAAGAGAAGACATATTCTGACTAGGTGAAAAAATGCTTTGGAATGTAATTGTAATCTCAGTTTCACTGAGTATAGATGCTCTCGGGATTGGGATTTCATATAGGCTGAAGGGAGTAGATATTACTCATCCTGCCAAAATTACCATTGGATTAGTATCTGTACTTGTAATGTGGCTTTCCTTATTTTTGGGAAGAATGATACAACAAGTCTTTCCTACAGATGTTGCAAAGATTATAGGTTGTAGTATCCTTGGTCTAATGGGACTATCCTTTATTCGAAGTGCTCTTTTAAGTCAAGAGGATGCTACCTATGATTTTAATAAATCCAAGAAGATAGATTGGTGGGAAGCCATCGTATTAGGATTCGCCTTATCCATAGACTCAGTCAGTGCCGGTATCGCCGCTGTAACTATGGGACTGGGCAATTGTTTCATCCCCTTTTGCGTAGGTTTTATGCAGGTAATATTTTTATATATGGCGGAATTTTTGATTGCAAGAACGAAAATAATAAAGCATATAAACAAGAAATTATGTGGAACTTGTTCAGGAATATTGTTGCTAATAATTGCTTCTGTGCGATTATTAGGGTAGAATAGAGTATGTGGAGAAGCATTAGGAGAATACAGTGGAAACATATAAGATAATAATAGAATATGACGGAACCAGGTATGGTGGTTTTAAGAAAAGTAAAAAGGGAGGTACTGTCTCTATTCAAGAAAAGATAGAGACAGTGCTAACCCGCATGGAACATGGCGAGAACTTTATTATGACTGCTGCAGTGAATACAGAGCCAGGTGTTCATAGTTTGGGACAAACTATATCTTATGGGACGAATCAGCACTTTGATGCAGGGACAATAAAAGAATATATGAATCAGTATTTGCCTATGGATATTGTAGTTAGAGAAGTGAAACTGGAAAAGGAGGGCTTTCATGCTGAGGTTGCTAAGTCCTCCAAAAGATATCAGTATCGAATTCAGACCGGTAATTATAAAAATATTATGGAACAAGCCTATATGGACTATCAATCAGAGGTACCAGATTTATCGGCTATAAAAAAAGGGATGAAGTTACTTTCTGGAACCCATGATTTTATGGCATTTAACAATAATCCGAGACTAAAAAAATCCACCATCAGAACTATAGAGAAGCTACAGATGAAGGTGGATGGAGAGGAAATTAAAATTTATTGTCAGATTGATCAGGTCTGGCCGGGGCTCATACCATCGATTTTTGGGGTATTATTGCAGGTGGGACAACATAAACTAGATTTGGAGGAACTTAAAAGAAAGCTTAAGGAGAAGCAAATGGGTTCCCTTTGCATATCGGTTCCTACAAAGGCTATCCTACTTGAGCAGGTTCTCTATGAATAATACTTATTAGGACTCTTTCTTTGGAAGAAGTTTTTTTAATGGAGTTACTCGAAAAAGAAAAATTAGTATGCCAATAATTAATAGGGGCATGAGTATTATTTTATAACGGGAATAATACTCACCGACAATTTTCCAATTTTCTCTTAGGAGGTAACCAAGCCCGATTAGTATTATATTCCATGTAGTGATACCAATAGCTGAGGCAGAGATAAAAACAGTGTACTTCTGTTTGGTAACTCCAGATATAAAGGCAATATAGGTACGACAGATTGGAATAACTCGACCGATACAGACAGCCCAGGAGCCATATTTATCAAAGCGTTTAAAAGAGCTGTCTAATCCTTTCTCAGTGCTGGGAAATCTTTTTTTTAGACGGTTAATCAGGGGAAGCCCACCGGTTCTACCTATGACATAGCAGATACTTGTTCCAATAAGCCCCGCAATCACACTAATAATAATTATAATAAAAAAGCTAATGTGCTGATAGGAAGCAACTGCTCCTGAAAATGGAAGTACAATTTCACTGGAGACAGGAAAACATGCATACTCAATCAGTATTAGGAAAAACATAGCAATTAGTCCGTATTCATAGATTAAATTCGTAAAGAAACTCATTATTCCCTCATAATATGCATTATTATTATATATATATTGTTTCCCAAAAAGATTAATGCTATGCTACTATAAAAATACTATAGAACATAATAAAAAGGCGATGGTTAAATGAATGTAAAACAGAGAAAAAAAAGATTAGTAATATTTGGTGGGATGTTGCTTATCATGATATTATGTGTCGTAATGGGAGTACATAAACCACAACAAGTTACTGCAGCAACAACGAAAAAAACCACATCTACAAAGTATCCATACCTAATTAAAGTTAATAAAAAGATGAATACTGTTACCATTTATAAAAAGGATACGAAAGGGAAATACACGGTTCCGATAAAAGCCATGGTATGTTCTACAGGAAAAAATACTCCTATTGGTACTTTTAAAACCAAAGCAAAGTATCGTTGGAAATGGCTTTATCATAATGTATATGGCCAGTATTCTACCAGAATAACAGGACCTATTCTGTTTCATTCTGTTTACTACTATAAGAAAAATCCAGCTACACTTTCTATAAAAGAATTTAATAAGTTGGGTACTTCAGCTTCTATGGGGTGTGTTAGGTTGCAGGTAGTGGATGCCAAATGGATTTATGATAACTGTGGTGTAGGAACTAAAGTGGTTATTTATAGTAGCAATAACCCAGGGCCCCTTGGGAAGCCAAAGGCTATAAAAATGGGCAAGTCAATTGCCTGGGATCCTACAGATACTACCAATAAGAAAAATCCTTATAACAAGAAAAAGCCAACAATTACTGGTGTAAAGAATATTACTATAGCTTATGGAAGTACATTTCTTCCTAAGAAAGGCATGAAAGCTTATAATACATGTGGGTATAAGATTACCGATTCTGTTAAGGTGACCAGTAATGTAAATACTAAGATTGCCGGAAACTATAAGGTTACTTATAAGGTTACAGATAAGCTAAATCGGAAGGCCACAAAGACAATTACTGTGAAGGTAAAACCAATGGCAGGTATGCCAATCATATCTGGGGTTGGTAATAAGCAGTATCTATATAATAAATATAAGGGTTTGCCTCTTAGCTCTTATGTGTTAAATGGAATCACTGCCCATGTGGGTGGACAAAAATTAGGTTCTTCTTATATAAAATATACGGTAAAGACAGTGATTAATAATAATTCTATGGTCAAATATGCAGTTACCTACTCTGTTACCAATGGAGCTTACAAAGCAACAAAGACTGCTTATATCTATTTGGATAAGCAAGCTCCAACCATATTAGGGGCTCAGGATATGGAATTAACAGCACAGCAATTAGAGGACTTAAAAAAGCAACTGGAGGAAAAGAACTACCGGGATGTAACCTTTTCCGACAACTGTACAGCCAGTAATCAATTAGTGATTACCACATCACTTACAGCCGTTGATAACAGTAATTATCTATTGATATATAAAGTAAAGGATAAGGTAGGGTTAGTATCCACTAAGTCTGTCAATATACATATTGTGTTGGAATCAGAGCCAGTAATTGATCCACAACCAGGAGAAAATCCAGAACTATAAGTGGGAGAGATCTTACTTCCTTTTATAGTTGGGAGAGAATTATATCTGATTAAAAACAGTTGTTGAGAAAATTAATCGGTAAGAAAGGTTACAAAAACACCATTTTTTGATATAATAACTATATAACTAAATAAGATGCCGAAAGGAGAGATCAAGTTGGAGAAATTAATATTTTTCATCATGGTTCTTGTTGTACTTGTAGTAACAACGATTGTATCCCTCACTTTAAGACACCTTAATCTAAAGAGAAAGCATACAATGTCGATGCCGGCTACTGTAGTAGAAAAAAGAACAAAGGGGCAAAGTAGTAAAGGCACCGAATCTATCTATTATGCTACCTTTGAACTACATAACAACGAGAAAAGAGAATTTGAACTACCAAATCATGTTTTGGAGAAAGTCGAGATAGGAAAAAGGGGGATGATTACATTTACCTCAAAAAAGTTACTTCATTTTAAGGAAGGCGAACATCCCAATCATCTGTTTACTCATTTTATAAAAATTAACAGAGCACAGTAAGTTAAATATGATCGTAACAGATTGGTTTGTAAAATAGCCGTCTGATTTCAAGATTATTCCGGGTTTGTCCCAGAATCCACATCAGCTTGGTTACAGTGGCCTCTAAGGTCATATTATAAGCTTCTAATACCTGATAGTCCTTTTTAGCCCTGTAACCGACCTGGTAAACCTCCATGTCACTTCCTTCTAAAGGCACCTGAGTGGTCATTACAATCAATTTCCCGGAAGCAATCCAATCCTCTATGGCAGATAAATAGGAGGAGTTCTGATAGATAGGGATACCACCTACACCAAAACCTTCAATAATTATTATATCGTAGTCTATCTTCAGACAGGAAAAGATATTTGCTGAGAGGCCGGGAATCAGCTTTAATAGAAAGACTCTCTCCACCATGGTGTGGCTAAAGGTGGGAGTGCATGCATAGGGGATATCCTTAATATAGCGAATGATACGGTTATCTCGTATTACTGCGGCAGCCGGATAATCCACACTAGTAAAGGCGTTGAAGCTTTTAGTACGAATCTTACGTGCTCTAGTTCCAATGATTGCTTGGCCATTGAACATTATGTTGACACCATGACTTTCGATTGAGGAAGCATAGAGAAAGGCATGAAGTAGGTTGGTTCTGGCATCTGTATTCTCTTCATATATGGATTTTTGTGAACCGGTTAGTATAATCGGTTTTTTTGAATTCTGAATCAAATAGGAAAGGGCAGCAGCGGTATAAGCCATAGTATCTGTGCCATGAGTGATAACGAAACCGTCAAAATTGTTGTAATTCTCCTTAATACAGTTCACAATTTCTAGCCAGTGCGAGGGAGAAACATTGGTGCTGTCCAGGTTAAATAAAGGTATCGTGGTAACTTCGCAGATACCCTTCACAGATGGTATTTTTTCCAGAAGCTCCTTTGATGAAAGCAATGGGGTAAGCCCGGTTGCTGTGGGCTTGGAAGCAATGGTGCCACCTGTGGCAATCATTAAAATTTTGGTCATAAATGAGCTCCTTATAGCATTTTAATTTCCTTATCTACCATGAAATACATAATTGTTTATGGTTGATTATGTCGCATTTGGTGCAAATTAATTCTATACGCTAGTTATTATTTCTACAATTATATAGTATGAGGAGTAGACGTAAATATCATGTATAGAGATAAAATTAATTTGTCAAAACGATGTAGATTTCTAATTCTAGCTGGTTTTATTATGTTGCTGTATGGGACTGCATTATTCCAACAAAAAATGCCGGAAGGAAAAGCTGTAGTAGTCGATTCAGACTATGTACGAGAGAAACCAAACACAATTACTTTTTCAACTGAAACCTATGAAAAGTCCTTTTATAATACCAAAAATGAGCTTTGCCTTAGCCTGGTGTATCGATATCCGTTAATCAGAGAAGAGGGCAAAGTGAATCTGAAAGCAATAAACCAGCAGATAGAGCAGCAACGGGATAAATGGATTGCTTCCCAACAGGATCTTATAGATACTGCCAAGGAGCAGGACCTAATTTGTAATACTAATGGAAATGAAGTAAACTATCAAATTACTTTTAACGAGAATGATATTCTATCAATCCTATTTGAAGGATATTTGTATGCCGGAGGGGCTCATGGAATGCCTTATCGAATGCCTCAAACTTTTCGTGTAAGTACTGGTAAGCCTATGTCACTTACAGAGTTAACAGGATTAACTAAGGATCAAGTGAAAGCTAAGGTGAATAAGCAATTTGCGGCACTCTATAATCAAAGTCCGGATTTGTTTTGGGAGAATGCTAAGGAATTAGTTCAAAATTTATCTTATGACAATTATTCTTATTATGTAGAAAAAGATGGAGTTCATATCTACTTTGATCCTTACTTTGTAGCACCGTTTGCAGCAGGTTTTATCGAAATAATCCTCTAATTAGGTGAAGATTAGAGGATACATATATATTTAAATACTTTGTAATCTTTATTACAAAGTATTTAAATATAATTAAATCTTAGTATATTTTTAGACATTAAAAATATATTTTGTATAATGATATAGTAAGCTACAATTTGTGACCAAGCAGAAACACTATAATAGAAACACTATAATATTAGAAGAAGAGGGTAATATGGGTAATAGAATAACAAACAATAGAAGAAAGAAGAGAAGTATAAAAATTATAGGTATCTTCGTATCGGTAATGATTGTTTTAGTCTTAGGCGCTTACCTTGGAATCAGTCAATATTATAAGACGCATTTCTATGCTCAGACATTTATTAATGGCGTGGATTGCTCCAATCTTACAGTAGAGAAAGCCAAGGAAAAAATTAGTTATGAAATTCATACCTATAAACTCACAATTGAAGAGAGAAATAATAAAAAAGAGACTATTTCAGGAGCTGACATTGGTTTAGAGGTGAAATATGATACTGATATAAAGACCTTAATGGAAAATCAATCTCCATATAAATGGGTAACAAGTAGTTGGGGAAATAATAAAATTGAAAATCCTTTTACCTTGGTTATTGATGAGAAGCAGTTTAAAGAGGCTTATGATAAGCTGGAATGTTTTAAGGAAGAAAACATTCAGGCTCCAAAGAATGCTTATTTAGAGGAGTATGTTGAAGGTGTTGGCTTCTCCATAGCGAAGGAAGACCCAGGCTATGAAGTGTTAAAAGATAAGTTATATACTAAAGTTTTGGATGCAATACATAATTTACAACCATCCATATCTATAGAGGAAGTTGACTGTTATAAAAAACCAACCTTAACTAGTGAGGATCCTAAGATTAGTAAGGCAGTGGAAGTTGCAAATAAATATGCCTCTACAAAGTTAACCTATGAGTTTGGTAATGATACAGAGATATTGGATTCCAGCATTATTGGACCAGCTATTTCAATAGATAAAAAATTCAATGTAAAGATCGATAAAGATAAAATCAAGGAATTTGTGAATCACATTGGAAAGAATTATAACTCTTTTGGCATGAAAAGAAAGTTAAAGACGAGCTATGGCGTTGAGATTGAAATTACAGGTGGAGATTACGGCTGGTGGATGAATCGTGATGCCGAACTGGAAGAGATTATTGAATGTATTAAGAAGGGTGAGCAGAAGGTAAAAACACCTGTTTACTACCAGACCGCCAATCAACATGGAAGTGATGATGTAGGCAATACCTATGTTGAAATTAATCTATCTGCCCAGCATTTATTCTTAGTGGTAGATGGAAAGAAAGTATTAGAATCAGATTTTGTTTCTGGTGATATTTCTAAAGGGCATGAAACACCTACCGGTACCTATCCAATACAGTTTACAAAGACGGATGCTACATTAGTTGGTGAGGGCTATAGTCAACCGGTTAAGTACTGGATGCCTTTTAACGGTGATATTGGTATGCATGATGCAGGTTGGAGAAGTGGCTTTGGTGGTGAAATCTTCTTGAGAAATGGCTCTCATGGTTGTATTAATCTACCACCTGAAATAGCAAAGCAAATCTTTTCCTATGTAAAACGTGGTACAGCAGTGTATGTTTATAAGTTGAATGGTTCAGAAAGTTACGATAAAGAAAATTATAGGAAAGCAGAAGTTTTAGGGGAAAAAGCAAAGGAAAAGGCTAAGAAAACGAAATCTGCTAGCAATTAAGGAGATATTTGAGGGATGAAGAAAATTGGTGTTTTGGGACTAATTCTAACCATAATGACCATGCTTAAAGGGTGTATATCAACCACATATACTCTGCAATTTGATAATATTAATAAGGTGAATATAGTAAATAGGGTTACTGGAAAAGAGGTTAGCTTAACCAAAGAACAGATTACGACTGTTAAGAAGGACTTAGGGAAGATTATCTTTAAAGAGGAGAATGACGACCTAGGAGATAAATATCTGTATAAAGTATCTATGTCTAGTGGGGACGGAGAAAAGGCAGTCGAGATATTTATCTATGACAGTACTCATATGAAGAAGGAGAATAAGAGCTATACAACTACTGAAAATGTGTTCGATATAGTATTCTATAAGGCATTGTTTCAATAAGTAAACATGGTTTTAGTTGACAAATTTGTTTAGTATGGTAGAATGATTTTGTTATATTAGATACGACAATGATAAGGAGTACTAAGAGGACATAGCTTTCAGAGAGCTGCCGGTAGGTGTGAGGCAGTAGCTTAAACTCCCAACTCGCCTTTGAGTCCTTCTATTGAACTAACAGTAGGTAGAAGCGTGTAATTCACGTTACAGAATCTTAAGTGCGTATAAAGTCAGAGGACTTTACGAATTAGAGTGGTACCACGGAGTTTTAGCCTTCGTCTCTTACGAGACGGAGGCTTTTGTTTTTGTTCCTAATGTCTAATTAGTAATATTTAAGCCAATACTAAAACAAGAATTTCCGGGATCACAGAATGGAGGAAAACATGTTAGAAACCTATAATCATAAGTCCATTGAAAAAAAATGGCAAAAAGTATGGGATAATGAGAAAGCATTTGCTGCGACAAATGACTATTCCAAACCAAAATATTATGCGCTAGTAGAATTCCCTTATCCTTCAGGACAGGGACTTCATGTTGGACATCCTAGACCATATACAGCTCTTGATATTGTGGCCAGAAAGAGAAGAATGCAGGGCTATAATGTGCTTTATCCTATGGGCTGGGATGCATTTGGTCTACCAACAGAAAACTATGCCATCAAGAATAAGATTCATCCAAAGATTGTAACCAAGAATAATGTTGCAAGATTTAAGGAACAACTTCATTCCCTTGGATACTCCTTTGATTGGGACAGAGAAATCAATACCACTGATCCTCTGTATTACAAATGGACTCAGTGGATATTCTTAAAGTTATTTAAAGCAGGACTTGCTTATAAGACAGAGATGCCTATTAACTGGTGTACTTCCTGTAAGGTTGGTCTTGCCAATGAAGAAGTAGTTAATGGGGTTTGTGAGCGCTGTGGTGCAGAGGTTGTCCGCAAAGTTAAGAGTCAGTGGATGTTAAAGATTACAGAATATGCAGATAAATTGATAGATGATTTGGACAGTGTTGACTTTATAGAGAAGGTTAAGATTTCCCAGAAGAACTGGATTGGCCGTTCTCATGGTGCAGAAGTAGATTTCCAAATCAAAGATAAAGAAGAAAAGCTTCGAATTTATACTACAAGACCAGACACCCTGTTTGGAGCTACCTACATGGTTGTGTCTCCAGAGCATCCAATCATTGATAAATATAAGGATTCCATCACTAACTGGGATGCTATTCAGGAATATCGTGAAATGGCTGCCAGAAAGTCTGATTTTGAGCGTTCAGAGCTTGCCAAAGACAAGACTGGTGTTCAGTTAGAAGGTCTTTGTGCCATTAACCCTGTAAATAACAAAGAGATTCCAATCTGGATTTCAGACTATGTATTAATGAGCTATGGAACCGGTGCAATTATGGCGGTACCAGCTCATGATGAAAGAGACTGGGATTTTGCTAAGAAATTTAATCTTCCAATTATTGAGGTTGTAGCTGGGGGAAATGTACAGGAGGAAGCCTATACAAACACTGCGACCGGTAAGATGGTAAACTCTGATTTCTTGAATGGCCTTGAAGTGGCTGAGGCGAAAGAGAAGATTATTCAGTTCTTAACAGAAAAGGGCATTGGTGAAAAGAAGGTAAACTTTAAATTAAGAGACTGGGTATTCTCCAGACAAAGATATTGGGGAGAACCTATTCCACTTGTAAAATGTGAGAAATGCGGTTTTGTTCCACTTGAGGAGAAAGACCTTCCGTTAGAACTTCCAGAAGTAAATAGCTATATGCCTACGGATAATGGGGAATCCCCTCTAGCTGCTATGACAGACTGGGTAAATACAACTTGTCCTTGCTGTGGAGGATCTGCTAAGAGAGAAACGGATACTATGCCTCAGTGGGCCGGTTCCTCCTGGTATTATTTACGTTATACAGACCCTCATAACACAGAGGCTCTTGCAAGCAAAGAAGCTTTAAATTATTGGCTTCCGGTAGATTGGTACAATGGTGGTATGGAGCATACAACTCTTCATCTTCTATATTCTCGTTTCTGGCATAAGTTCTTATATGATAATGGCATTGTTCCTACGAAGGAGCCATATCAGAAGAGAACCTCCCATGGAATGATTCTAGGGGAAAATGGAGAAAAGATGTCCAAATCCCGTGGTAATGTTGTCAATCCGGATGATATTGTAAGAGATTATGGTGCAGATACCCTTCGTACCTATGAGATGTTTATCGGAGCTTTTGATCTTAGCGCTTCCTGGTCTGAGGATGGTGTTAAGGGCTGCCGTCGTTTCTTAGAGAGAGTATGGAAGCTGCAGGAAATTGTAACGGATGAAGAAGGTTATTCCAAGGACCTTGAAACTAAGATGCACCAGACCATCAAGAAGGTAAGCTCTGACTTTGAGAACCTGAAGTACAATACTGCAATCGCCGCCATGATGGCCCTGATTAATGACTTCTATAAGAAGGGTAGTGTAACCAAGGGTGAGTTAAAGACTTTAATCGTACTTTTAAATCCAGTGGCACCTCACATGACAGAGGAGATGTGGGAAAAGCTTGATTTTGGCGGAAGAATCTATGAGAGCACCTGGCCGGAATATGAGGAAGCCAAAACCATAGAATCTACCATTGAGATAGCTGTTCAGATTAATGGAGAGACCAAGGGAACCATTATGATTGGTAAGGATGATCCTAAGGATGACGTTATTGCAAAAGCAAAAGACGCGGTTGCAGATAAGCTGACTTCAAATATTATAAAAGAAATTTATGTTCCAGGAAGAATTGTAAATATTGTAATGAAATAATTTAAGAAACAAGATCACAAGTGAATATGGAGCATGAGAATATGGAAGTTAAATGGCGTAGGTAGTGGAAACATTATCTGCGCCATCTTCTATTACAAAAATAAGTGTGGTATCATTGTAGATATGATAAATTGATTATAATTGAAAATTGGAGCTGGAAGTTATAATATGGACTACATAATACGAGAAATTAAGAAAGAAGAATATTCAATATTAAAAGATTTTTTATATCAAGCAATTTATATTCCTGATGGTGTAGCACCACCACCCAAATCAATAATAAATTCTCCTGAATTGCAAGAATATATTATTGAGTTTGGATGTTCAAAGCATGATAGGGCTTTTGTCGCAGAGATAAAAGGTACTATCGTTGGTGCTGTATGGGTGCGTATAATGAATGATTATGGACATGTTGATAGCGATACTCCTTCTCTTGCTATGTCGGTGTATAAGGAATATAGAGGTTTGGGAATTGGAACTGCACTATTAAGAAAACTGCTCTCAGATTTAAAATCAAGTGGATATTTAAAGGTGTCGCTGTCTGTTCAAAAAGATAATTATGCAGTGAAATTATATGAGAGAGTTGGCTTTGTTGTTTCAGATGAGAAGAAAGAAGAATATATTATGATAGCTCATTTGAATTAAAATGATAATAGTCATATAGTGCTATAGAATAGGAAGCCTAGGTGTAAACTAAAAATGTGATTGAATAATCCCGTATTTACGATTATAATTATTAGACGTAAAACATGCCATTATTAGGATAAATAAACTTAATTGGGAATGTGAAAAAATGGAGGTTACTTATGAGAGAAAAACTAATAAAACAATATTTTCAAATGTGGATAGATAAGAATAGGGATGGTTTTGATGAGGTCATTCACAAGAATGTATTTTACAGTGAAAGCTTTGGCCCAGAATATCATGGGTTATCCCAGGTTAAGCAGTGGTTTGATGATTGGGTAGTTAAGGGCACGGTATTAGAGTGGACCATTAATCGTTACATAGAAAAAGATAATCTTTCCATAGTTGAATGGTATTTTGCTTGTGAATCCAATGATAGTGTCGACGCACTTAATGGTGTCTCTCTTATTGAATGGAGCGAAGACAACAAGATGCTATCTGTGAGAGAATTTCAGTCTAAGGCGATGCATTATATGCCATACAACTAATTTTCGAAAAATACAATAGTAATTATGTAGATAAAAAGAGAATTTATAGGTATAAGAAACTGCAAATTGTATAAAAATATATTTTCCTGCTTGTTAAGTAGAAGAATATGTAGTAGTATATGACGTATTAGCGAGAATATCTGCATGTGATAAGGAGAATGCGTCATGGATTACATAATCAAAAGATGCGAATACGAAGAGTTACTAGAAGTTGCTCATCTATACAATGAATTATCCAGAGAATTAAAGCAGTTAACGAAAGAAGATAAAGCAGAAGAAGCGCAAATAGCTGACTATACAATGTTAAAAATACTCAGAAGTGCCATTAAGGAATGTGATTTAATCATTTTCGTTGCTAAGAATGAGACTAAGGTTATAGGATTTATCTCAGGAAGCATTAAGAAGGGAGAATCTCTTATTTCTGGTGGTAATCCAATTGGTTATGTAGAAGGTGCCTATGTGTTGCATGAATATGACGGGGAAGAGGTTCTATCCCAGCTTGAGGACAAGCTGATTATGGAATTTAAATCCCACAAAGTAAGTTTTTGCGGATTAAATGCTTCCAATAGGTTGAAAGATGGTACAGATAATTGGATGAGTACAGGCTATCAAAGCTATAGAAAATTAAAGGAATCTATGTGCCATCAATGACAGGGAGTAATGATACATGAGAAGTATGGAATTTAAGATGGAACGACAAGGACTTGTACAAATTGGTGATCAGGTTGAGATACGAGAAGGAAAACTTCCATCCTCTTACTACTATGTTGTGGAACCTGCAGTTGCCATGTCAGGGAATTATACCCTTCGTGAGAGATTAAAGTCTAATAGTGGAGTGATAAGTGATATTAAGGAAACATCGAAAGGCTTTTATATCACAGTAGATTTTGACGAATAAAGATAGAATTATTATTAATGACAGAAATATAATAGGGTTGAAGTAGCATATTCAAGAATGTTACTACAGCCCTTTAGTTATTTATGGACCAGAATCAGGGTTTTTTGGATTTTACAAAAACCAACAAAAGAGCATATAACATATAGTTCCTCCACCTATACTTAGCAATGTGTTGTTAAATAACTTGTGTAGAAGAATAATAACTAGTGTGGTTATAAGCTCTGGAACTCCATATGGAGAAGAGGTAACGGAAACATTTTTAAAACAATAAACTACAAGCAGTCCAATGACAGCGGAGGGAAGACGTTTACCTAAATATGCGATATATGGTGGAACTGGTTTGGATTCCGGAAATATAATAAAGGGGAGAAATCTTGTCAGCATTGTGGCCAGAGCAACAGCTCCAATGATTACGAAAGATTGAATACTAGTTAGTGTCATATTCTCCCTCCTTTCTCGGATTAGAGGTATCAAGCTGTTTTCTAAAGATAGTAAGTATCAGTAGAATACCAATCATGGAAGGAATAATAAAATTACCCGACCCGAAAATTACTAGGCATATTGTGGAGATAC
>JAEYPA010000089.1 GCA_023411225.1 Bacillota bacterium | reverse complement strand
CACAGGCAGCCAGAGAACCTACCACAAACTGGCCTTCTGCCCCGATATTAAATACACCGGTACGGAATGAGAAAGCCACACTTAAACCTGTAAATATCAAAGGGCTGGCATAGATTAAGGTCCATATAAAATTCTTAGGTTTACCAAAGATACTATCAATTAATTTGCCATAAGCAACTGCTGGACTGATTCCTGCAATAACAAGGAAAATAGCACCGATGAGAAAGCCTACAAGAATGGCAATTACAGTATAAAATACGTTGCTATCCAATATATTTCGTTTCTTATTCATGCTTCTTTCCTCCTGCCATCATAAATCCTAATTCTTTTTCATCTGCATCTTTTCCATTCACAATTCCTGTTATTTGCCCATCAAAAATAACCTGTATTTGATCTGATAAACTCATTATCTCATCTAACTCAAATGAAATCAGAAGAACAGCTCTGTTCTTATTTCTTTGCTCAACCAGATATCTATGTACGAATTCAATTGCTCCTACATCTAGTCCTCTAGTTGGATTTACTGCGATTAAAAGTTCTTTGTCATTGGTAACTTCTCTTGCGATAATTACTTTCTGTTGATTTCCTCCTGATAACTGGCCAGCAGCTCTCTCTTCACAGCCTCTTGGTCTAACATCAAAGTTCTCAATCAGTTCTGTTGCATGTTCTTTAATCTTCTTTCGATTTAACAATCCTTTGTTGGAATAAGGTGCTTCCTCAAAATGCTGTAAAATCATATTATCTTCTACAGAGAATTCCAGTACTAACCCATGCTTCTGACGATCAGCCGGAATACTGGAAACACCGTTATTAAAGATTTCTTTAGGTGATTTATTGTAAATACTCTTTCCTAACATGCAGATCTCGCCAGATTCCGCTTTTTTTAGACCAGTCAAAATCTCAACCAGCTCTGTCTGACCATTTCCATCTACACCTGCAAGGCCCACAATTTCACCCTTACGAACATTCAGATTCAGACCCTTTAGAATCTCTACTCCACGGTAATCCTTAGCATGAAGGTTCTTCACCTCTAAAACTACCTCTCCTGCTTCCTGATCCTTCTTATCTACCTGGAAATTAACTTCTCTACCTACCATCATCGCAGCTAAATCATTTTCGCTAACTTCTCTTACAGATACTGTCTTAATATATTTTCCCTGGCGAATGATGGTACAGCTATCTGAACATGACTTAATCTCCTTTAACTTATGGGTGATTAAGATGACACTTTTTCCGTCCTTTGTTAAATTGCGTATAATCTCCATCAACTCGTCAATTTCTTGTGGTGTTAAAGAGGAGGTTGGTTCATCTAAAATCAGTGTATTGGCACCGCGATACAAAACCTTTAGGATTTCCACTCTTTGCTGCATTCCCACAGAGATATCCTCTATCTTTGCATCTGGGTCTATCTGCATTCCATATTTTTCAGAAAGTTCCATAACCTTTTTTCTGGCTAACTTCTTATCAATTACGAAGCCACCTCTTACATCTTCGACTCCAAGAATGATATTTTCTGTCACAGTGAAAGGTTGAATCAGCATAAAATGCTGATGTACCATACCAATTCCCTTCTCAATGGCATCTTTAGGACTGGTTAGATGCACTTCCTCTCCATTCATAAAAATCTGTCCACTGGTAGGTCGGTATAACCCATAAAGTACATTCATCAAGGTACTTTTACCAGCTCCATTTTCTCCAAGGATTGCATGAACTTCTCCTTTGTGAACTTTCAAATTAATGTGATCATTGGCGGTAAAATCACCAAACTTCTTAACGATGTCTTTCATGAAAACGACCACGGTATTTTCGTCCATATGACTTAATTTTTCCAATCCTGGTACCTCCATCATTAAATAATAATAACATCCTTAAACCCTTGATCTTTTAATATACCGGCCAGATATTCTAGATACGTTCTACTCGGTATCTCATAATGCGAATATTCTTCTCTGACTCCCATTGGTCTGTAAGATATAACTTTAATTCTAAATTCCTGTATATTTAAAAACGGTGCTAGGAATGCTCCCATTTGTCTGATACTATTCTCAATATCATACAAATCTGGAACTATAACTGCCCTAACCTCATACAGCTTTGCGTTTTGTGCAAGAAAAGCTGCATTCTTAAGTACCGTCATGTTGTCTGCTCCTGTTATCCTTCTATGTTCCCGAAGATTAAATGCCTTAATGTCAAGCATTACTCCATCAGTCACCTCAAGCAGCTCCTGAAATTCCTTGAAGGGAATCGTCCCATTCGTATCTATCAATGTTGAAAGTCCATCCTGTTTAGCAAGTGTGAATAGCTCTTTAATAAACTCAGGCCAGAGCATACATTCTCCTCCAGAAACAGTGATTCCACTAATAAATGGAATCTGCCTTTTGATTCTTTCATAGGTCTCCTGTGGAGTTAACCATAAGATTCTTGGAGAACTGTTAAATGAGCATATGCGGATACAAGCATCACATTGTACACATTTTGACTCATCATATATGACTTTCCCTTCGTTATCTAAAGAAAGAGCACCTGTTTTACACTCATTTATACATCGACCACAGTTTGTACAAAGCCTTATTGTCTCCGGATTATGACAATATCTACAATTCAAGTTGCATCCTTGTAGAAAAACTGCGGTTCGATTACCAGGCCCATCTACACTACTAAATGGAATAATTCTATTGATTGCAGCTTTCATTAGCGAACCTTTCTATCCAGGATGTGACCATTTTTTGATGCACCAAGTCCTAATCCTGTTGTATTCTGTAACACCGCTTGTCCACTATCAAGTTTTTCCATTTCTGAACGTTTCACCAGATAACCTGTAACACGAATTACGTCACTGTCACTTGAGTAAAATGACATGTATCTTAAATCTTTCCGAAATGATCCTTTTACAATATCAAGGACATACTCTGGATTCTTATGTACTGTCAAATCAATTGGAAAGATATCCCCTGTTCCTGAAGGGAAATACTTATGAAATCTACTTAGCACTAAAAGCTGATTAATCAGTTCTTTAGGTTCTTCTCCAATTGGAATACGGGTGCCAGGGGTTACACCAACATCCTCTGCTAGCCCTACCTGAGCATGTAGCAGAAAATGACCACCTGAAACTTCACAATATGGATTAATGTGATTATCGTTAAAGTCCTTAATGATGTCCATGATAGCAACGCCTAAATCATTGGCATTCTCATCATGTCCAAAACGGCCGTTAAGCCCTTCTTTTTCTAACAAAATATTGACACAGTCTGCAAGTCCTACTAAGCCAAACATAGCTGTAAAACGATCCCTACTTATAAAGCCTTCTTTGGCAAGGAAATTAGATTCAAAAAATCCACTTTCACAGACCTCAAACCGAATTCTTTCATCCATATATCTAGCCATTATGTCCATTACATATGGTAATTGATTTTCTTTAAAATCCTTAATATTAGCTGATCTCTTAGCAATATTACCAAGAATCAGTCTGCAAAGTGTATAAGCTCCTCCTCCTAAAGGAAGACCATTATAGCAACTGGCTATAACGTAATTCTCCGTCAGTTCTGTCTTAAACATAGTATGATTCGCAAAGCTTGGCTTTGCAGTTTTAAGTGAGGTTTTTATAGCTTCAATAGCAAAGTTATCCTCAGTAACACCTTCCTCATACTTTAGTGTCAGGTTTGGTACCGCATTCTCTAATTCCGCCATAGCTTCTAGTATTAACCTTCCAGCCTTAGTAGCTTTTGGGCCAATATCTGCATGGGAAAAGGAATCCAGTACAGTTCTATCTAAATGTGTTAAAAACATTTTAATAAGTTTCTGAGCCTGTTTATCATCTACTGTATCAATGAATGGCTCTAATAGTTCATCTAATTGACCTACATAAACTGGATAGTTTGTAACACTTGGCACGTGCTTATAAAAAATAAGCAAATGATTTAGTGCTTCATATAAATCGGTAGGCGGATCAAGTTTTAAAAAAAGGCATCCTTCTTTCATGAACTTACCATAATCCGGCGCTATGTATCGTGGGCGCATCGGAGCATGTCCTTCCGACAAATCACAGATACATTGTGTTTCAATTGACACATTCAAAAGTTCATCTAATCCCTCAGGCAAATCTAAAACTTCCATTAAGGAATCTGCTTGTCCAGCCAAACAACTAAGCTTCTGCTCGTGAGTAAGCGTTGGACTCTTGATAATATCCAGAATCTGTGCTCTTGTGTCATCGACTCTTTTCATGGAAATACTACGCATAAACTTAATCCTCCAATCCCTTGATATTTTATCCTGCTGGGATCAACCCACCACATAATTGGTGGTGGGTTGATAGATATCTTCTTCATATATACATTTCCCAGCAAATAATTCTTATTACTAATTAATCTAATTTGTAAACGTCACCATACTTTGCTTCAAAATCAGCCTTTGTAGCAGGAACTACGATGTCACCACTAATAATTTTAGCTTTTACACCTTCAATTGCTTTGATTACATCAGCAGAAAGTAAATCTTGAGTTGGAGCAATATCTACACCACCAATGGTAAGGTCATAAGTCTTAACTCCACCTTTTAATTCTCCCTTAACTAACGCTTCAGTAGTATCATATACTGCATTATCTACTCTCTTCATAGCAGAAGTAATTACAGTTTTAGGAGCAATCTTAGATTGATCACTATCAACACCGATAGCAAATTTGCCAGCTTCTTTACATGCTTCAATTACACCAAGACCAGTTGCACCTGCAGCATGGAATACGATGTCAGCACCATTAGTAATAGCTGTGTTAGCACTTGATTTACCTAATGCAGAATCTGCAAAGGAGTTTGCATTAAACTGTTGGATCTTACAATCTTTGTTTGCATCTAAAACACCTGCTAAATATCCGTAACCAAACTGGTTCATTGTTTCATTGGCCATACCAAGAACAAATCCAACATTATTTGTTTTTGTAGTAAGACCTGCAACATAACCTACCAAATAAGATGCCTGTTCTTGTTTAAACATCAAGCAAGAAACATTTGGAAGATCTGCATTGGTAGCATCGTCAATAATCGCAAACTTCTGGTCTGGATTTGCCTCGGCTGCTGCTTTAGTAGCCTCAGCTAACATATAGCCTACAGAAATGATTAAGTCATATTCCTCATCAACGAGGTTTTCAATATTAGGTGCATAGTCAGCATCTGTAGCAGATTCCAGATAGTTAACCTCAATGCCAAAATCTTTTTCTGCTCTTTGTAAACCTTCCCATGCTGATTGGTTAAAGGAACCGTCATTTACACCACCTACGTCTGTTACAAGAGCTACCTTTAAGCCTTCACCACTTACAGGTTTTGAACTTTCTGGTGCCTTACTTTCCGGTGCCTTACTTTCTGGTGCTTTCGTTTCTGGCTTCTCACTGGCTGGCTTTGCACTTGCAGATTGTTTTGGATCATTAGATTCTTTGCTTCCGCATGCAGCAAGGGATAATACCATTGCCAACGTCAATACTACTGCTAAAATTTTCTTCATAGCTTTCTCTCCTTTTTTACGCTAATTCTAATGCAACTTGCATCATATGATTGAAACCCAGCTGCCTTTCTTCGGCAGACAGATGAGTATCCTTATAAATATGGTCTGAAATTGTGAGCATGCAAAGCGCTTGCTTTCCTGCCTTTGCTGCATTCATGTAAAGCGCTGCCGCTTCCATCTCCACAGCCATGATCCCCATGCTTTTCCACTTGTCATTGACAGTTGTATCAGCATTATAGAATACATCTGATGATAGAATATTACCTACCCTAATCTTCACATCAAGATCAGAGGCAGCCTTTACCGCCTTATCTAGCAGACCATAACTAGCAATAGGGGCAAAGCTTCCAGGAAGACCAAACTGATATACATAATTAGAATCAGTACAGGCTCCCATAGCAACTACTAAGTCATTAAGTTCCATATCATCTAAAAGCGCACCAGCAGAACCGATACGTATGATATTATCTACATCATAAAAGTTAAAAAGTTCATAGGAATAGATTCCTATAGACGGCATTCCCATTCCACCGCCCATTACCGAAATCTTCTTTCCCTTATAGGTACCTGTGTAGCCAAGCATATTACGTACTTCATTAAAGCACTTTGGCTGTTCTAAATAGGTTTCTGCAATATATTTCGCTCTTAGTGGATCTCCCGGCATTAATACAGTTTTGGCGATATCTCCCTTGTTTGCATTATTATGTGCTGTAAGTCCCATATTTGTTCTGCTTTCTGCAATTTCTCACATGCAAAAAACAATCTCCTTTTCATAATTATTTGTGATTCTCACTATCCTTTTTTATAAGTAACCGAATAGCTTCTACAGCAGCTTTTATTGCCTGCTCGGTATCATGTGCTTGACTATTTGATAATCCCTTTTTTGCTCGTTCTTGATTAGCTACAACTAAAAAGCAGGACCCAACCCGTACTCTTAAAAAGCTTCCAGCAATGAATAAGGCAGCTGATTCCATCTCTGATGCCAAACATCCCATTCTAAGCCATGCTTCCCATTTATTCAGAAGTTCATTACTTACAGGCATAATCTCAGGTTCATGCTGTCCAAAGAATGAATCTTTACACTGGACCACACCTACATGGTATCTTAGTTTCATGTCTTCTGATGCTTTTATTAATGCATTCATTACAGTTACGTCAGGAACAGCTGGATATTCAAGAGGTGCATATTCTCTACTTGTTCCTTCCATTCGTATAGCTCCATTGGCAATGACGATATCTCCTCCACAGACTTCCTCTTGCATTCCACCACAGGTTCCCACTCTGATAAAAGTATCCGCTCCACTCTTGCTAAGTTCCTCAATGGCAATAGCTGCAGAAGGCCCGCCAATTCCAGTGGAGGTCACACTCACCTTCACTCCATCCAGAGTACCTGTATATGTTATGTATTCACGCTTGTCTGCAATCAACTCTGCGTGATCGAAATGTGCTGCAATCTGGGCACATCTTTTGGGGTCTCCGGGTAGAATTACATATCTACCAACGTCACCGAACCCTATCCCCGTATGATATTGCTTTCCAGATCCTTCAGTATAATCCACCATAGGCTTCTCCTTATGTTAATTATATACATATTTTTTTGATATTTTAGATTAATTTTAGCATTTATTCATATATAAATAAAGGTCGTTTGTCCTTATTTTATATAATAATATAAATACTTATCATGGTGTTTGTGATATCTGTCCATTTTTTCCATTTATAAACATGTTATATGCTATATTTCTATAAACAGTTTTTACATATTAAAAAACAAGGAATATGATATACTATTCCTTGAATGAAAATCAAGCAAATTTTGACAAAAGGAATTTTCGTCCAACTTTATACAACACTTCCATCTTGTATATACTTATTTTTGCAACTACCTAATTATCCCTTAAATTTCAGTGAGATACATATACAGAACAACACCACATACAGCCATTAATAGTAATAATTTTAACCACTCTCTTTTCCTCATAAACACTCTCCTTTAAGGCTTAACAATAATAATTGATTGGTCATCCACAGAGCCATTGTCTTTTGCTTTTTTCATAAGCTCTCTAATGATCTCTTTAGGTTCGGCATCCATAGAAAGTGCCTTTCTGAATTCATGATGGGGAATATAATCATGAATACCATCTGAGGTAAGAATAAACATTCCATTCAAAGAGATTTGATCAATGATCTGTACCTTGTCTTCTAAATCTTCTGAATTCATACCGATATAGGAGGTGATTGCATACCATCCTCTCCTAGTTTTAAGTTCCTGCTCAGTATAGTCTTCATACTCTGGTAACTCCATCCACCATGTCATATTATTTTGATCCTTAGTTAACTGTTTGAGCATGTAGATACCTTGCATTGGAATTAATTGATATACTCTTGTGTCACCTAGATGTAGTATGGTCGCTACTCCATTGCTTATTTTTAACAAGGAAAGGGTCGTCGCCATTCCTTTGCATTCTTTATCGTTCCTAGATAGACGAAATATCTTCTCATTTGCTAATTTCACTGTTTCTAGCAATTGTTTATTGTCTTGCATGTTCTCAAGCGAAATTTGGCTTAGAGTCTCAAGAACTGTCTTTGCTGCAAGCCATCCCATCGGTCTGCCACCTACACCGTCTGATACTGCAGCCAGGAAAACAGGAGTATTTAATTCTGTCTCATAATACCCCTGATCAATTATTTCTCTACCTACAAGAACTCTATCCTCACAGTGATCTTTATGAACTCTATTTCCTTTTTCTACACCTGCATATATCTTCATATCCTACTACCATCCATATTAATTGTCATAGGAACAACAGAAGAGTCCATATCATAAATTCTGACTCTTGCTTCATTTAACAAATCGTGATCTAACAGATAGCTTGAAAGTGGATTTAGGATAACTTCTTCAATTACGTTGCCGACACCACGACCACCATTCTCAAGATTTGATCTGATACGTTTATATAAGTCATTCCTAACCTGAGGCTCAATTGTAAGTTCCACATTATTTTCCAACTTTAGTGTACGAATAATCTTATCCAATTGGCTGTTCATAATGATTGTAGCAGTCTCTTCACGGATAAAATCGAAGACGATGATATTTTCTCCAATTCGATTCAATATTTCCGGTCTTCCCAGTTGAACCTTGAAATACTTGGAAATCCCCTCTTTCACTTTTCTTTCAACCTGTTCATAACTGTCATTTGCACTCACCCTTAGGGTTCTTACACCTGTATATTCATTTAGGTCATAGATACCCAGATTACTGGTAAATATAATGACACATTCTGAAAAATACACTGTATTTCCTTGCCCATCTGTCATTCTTCCATCTTCTAGTATCTGAAGGAACTTATCCATAATACTTTTATGAGCTTTTTCTATCTCATCAAATAATAGAATGGAAAATGGATGCTCTTTTACCGCATTTGTAAGCTGCCCCCCTGCCTCATAACCGATGTACCCTGGTGCTGCCCCAAGAAGTCTCTGGTTAGAGGATTCATCAGCATATTCACTCATATCAAACCTAATACAGCTTCGTTCATCACCAAATAATAATTCTGCAAGGCTTTTAGCCATTTCCGTTTTACCGGTTCCGGTGGGACCTGCAAAGAATAGGATTCCCTTTGGTTTACCATGGGAAGAGTGTTGCAGACCGGACAGGCCCGCCACTGCTCTTTTTATAACCTTTAGGGTCCTATCCATAGCAATGTCCTGCCCTTTTACCCTATTCTTAAGGAGTTGTTCTGCTTCTTTAAGTCTTACTTTCAACTCAATACTAGACCAAGGATTCTCTTTCACCCCATACCGGTATAGATCCACTATTTTTGACATTTCATGAATGGAATATCTTTCGTTCTCACACATTGTACATAGATCACATAATTCCAACCTCGTAAATCCCTCGGTCAAAGCAACAAATCTTTCTTTTATTTTTTGTAGTTCCATAGGATTCTTTTCAAATTCCGGTATTTCTCTCTCATAGATGTCTCTGGCAAAGAAATCTTTTAATCCCTGTTCATTCACAAACTCCAACCGTTCTTCTCTGGAAGGTGTTTGCACATTTAGTAATTTAGAATAAGGGTTATCTTTAAAGAACCATACTGGTAAGTCATTTACCTTATCTACAAGGAAGATACATAGATTCCGATTATAATGATCTTCCACATAGACTTCCTTTGCCGCCGAAACCGCCATTTGAATAGTAACAAACCCATCGGACTGGAATTGCTGTAGTTGATTTGCTGACAAGATATATCTAGAAGCCATATTAAATATCACTATAGAAGATTTTAATTCATTTTTTAATAACTTCTCCGTCAACAAACATGCATTTTCTTCTCCTTGAGCAAAGGCTAACTGCATGGCACCCTGATGAATCTCAGTAGTTGCATTGGTGATACGTGCGAAATCCTGTAACTCATCCAAGTTTTGTTCCATAACTGGCCGAAACCCATGAATATGATCATATTCAACAATAATCTCATACCCTTTACTTTGAAAAAAAAGATGCAGATATTTCGTCAACCCCAAATTCATATTGGAATTGGGATACTTAAATAGATCCATAATATTGCCTTCGAAAATCAACATGGACTTTAGCCTGTAAAATACCTCTAACTCCTTATGCCATTTACATATGTATTCATCCAAATTAGTTCCCCTCCTCTATAATTTCCTTTTTCTGCAATTCCCTTTTTAGTTCCTCTCTAAAATTATCTCTATGTATTCCTACTGCTACTATCCCATCTTTTATCCTGAAGTTCTGTACCATGTTCTTACCTTCATTCATACGAACATACTCTTCATACCGCTTTTTTATAAGTTCATCTCTATAATAGATAGTTTGATTCAAAGAACCTCTTAATACCTCGCCATTATTTTTTTCTTTTTGGTAAGGCCCATCTACTAAAACTGCTATATTTTCTATAATCTTCTGTCCTAAAGTATCCTTAATAAGTTCACTTCTTTGATACCCGGTATATAGTAAGATATCCTCTGTTTTTGTTTTTAGATAATTAATTAATCCCATTAGTTCTTCCATTTGCATGAAGGGCTCTCCACCACTTATGGTAACTCCATCCACATGACCCTTATAGAATTGAAATATCGATTCTATCATCTCACATAAATTCTCTAGGGAGATTGCTAAGGAATGGTCGAGTTCCCATAGTTCAGGATTTGCGCAGCCGTCACATTTTCTAAGGCAGCCATTTACCCATATTCCAATTCTTTCTCCAGGTCCTAATACTTTTACGGGATAGAAGATCCTTGCAATTCTCATTTGACTTAATTCTCCCCAAATATTTTGTCATGGTATTTTTTTATCTTAATCGGAAATTCCGTTTCAAAAAGTTCTTTCTTACGTTTCTCGTATTCATACTTAGAAATATAATTTAATTCCTCTTTTTTCTTAGCTTTCGGTGTACTATGTGCAGCCTCATTTCTATAAGCTCGCCATTTATCACAACTAAGAAAGGCTTCTTCCATTTCCTTTATCAATATTGGGTTAGGATTCTCCTTACCTTCATATTCTGTCGCAATTTTTCTTATCACAGGTTTATACGCACAAACCTTTCTTTGGTTGAAGTCATATTTAACAAATCGTTTTGTATAATCTCCCATTTGAAAATGTTTTTGGTTTTTCATATCTTCTTCTGAGACATCACAAAATCGAGCTATAAAATCGCCTAAGTTCTGATAGATGAAATTTTCCAACATTTTACCTAACTGAACCAGCGGCTCTGCATAATCATTACTTTCCTCTTGTAAATTATTAATACAGTATTCATTAATTGCGGCTTTATATAAATACTGCATCTGAGCATCAGATAAAACCGCTATTAACTCACCTTTATTCTGATAAGTCGTGAAGAAATAATTTAGATAATCCTCCTTGCTCTTATTCTGAAAAAGTGGAAATGGTTGTACTTTCTCTATAATTGTATCTACACTATCAAATCTTGATATGGTGGATTGGCAATATTTAATTACCTCTGTATGATTCTGGTCAAGTTTTTCTCCAAGCTTATCTAATTTTTCATTCAGCCTGTTTATAGTGATTGTCCAATCAGAAGGCTGCTTTTGACTCAAGGCATTGGTTTCTCCTATTTTACACATGCAAAGTTCTACACATCCATCTTTATTATTATTTGCAATGTCTCCTAGTAGGATTCTATCATCTCGCTGTAATTTAATCATAGAACCTTCTACTAACCTAACGCCATTTACATGAATATGAGCCTTTCTTCTTCCATTGTTATGTTCAGGAGAATCATCATACTTCAAGTAGTATTCTCCATTACTTATATAAAGTTGTGCATTATATTTACTTACATGCCGGATACTTGCATCTATTGCTGCTTTATCCACTCCAAACAAATCATTCATGATAAAATAACTTCTTCCAATGCAAATAATTTCTTTATCTATGGGGATGGTAACGTTAGCATACATCTCTTGTCCGTTAACAAACCGCTTTAAAGAAAGTTCATAGCTAGGATATTTCTTTTCTATTTTCTGTTCCATCATTTGGCTATTTAATCGGAGTAAAGTGCCACATTTCTCGCATATGCTCATCCATCTTCCGTAGGTACTTCCACATCTTGGACAGACCATCTCATTGTGATTATCTAATCTCTCGTTCTCCTTGGATTCCTCCTGTCCCTCACTACTTATTAGCTCCTTAATCTGGTTCTCCGAATACATAGGCTCATTTTTAAAATTTCTTCCACAGTCACATTTTCTATTGCTTGTTGGCACTGCTTTGTTGCACTTTTTGCAATAATAAAACATCTGGCTCATTGTTCACTACATCCTTTTTCATAAAATACTGTTGTAATGTTTTAATTTCTTGAATCTGGTCAAAATTTAATACATTTAATATTCTTGAAAATTGTTTGTTTGGTTTTTGATGATATATCACACTTTTTCTCTCTATCCCCTTTTTGTTGAGTTTACTCTCTAAATCATTATAAGCCAAACAAAAGGTGCTCATTTGCTGTTCTAAATACTCGCTTTCCTTCTCCGTAGGAATTCTGTCATTGGTACCTAGTCCAACCACTTCCAGACTAACCTGCCCATTGGCTTCCATAATCTGAATCCCCGTGCCATCAGAAAATCCATATATCTGAGCACTAATAGGCTCCTCCTCATCATCTTTAGGAGTCATAGACGCAATCAGGTGATATCCCATCTCTTCCATGGCTTCATCAATGGCCTTCGCAATAATATGCTGTTCTCTTTTCTCAAACAGTTCCTCGAATAAGGCTTCGTATTCCGTTTCCACGGAAGCATTGAATTCACGATTTCTCTTTTCTAATTTTCTTTGTTGTTCCTCTTCTTTGCGCTTACGTTGCAGTTCCTCTCGAAGTTTTCTTCGCTCAATCTCTCTTCGATGTTCTTCTAATGCAAATTCATCACACTTTGGACCGCTCATATGACCTACCCCCTCTATTACATCTTACTTTTATGCACGATAGGGCCTACTTTTCTCCCCATGTCTAGTAGCATCCATGCATAAAAATCAGGTTTATAGCTTCTCTTATCACTTACTTTTCCCCATAGTTCCAAAGCTTTCGTAGCATTGTTGGTATCATATGCATAGGAATCCATCAATTTACAGAAGTCGCTGTAATGACGAAAGATAATATCCTCGGAAAGCTTATAGGCATTAATATCACAAATCAAATACACTAACAGATACATCTGAGCTACGATATTAGCATAATGGACGTTTTCCCTTTTACCAAACAGATTTTCAACAGTATGACACTGTTTAAGTATTCTCTCATTGGTTTCTCCAGAAGCTTGTAAATATGTGCTAAATACTTTATTGCTAAAGATCTCAGCAAATACGTCAGCTTCTGACTTACTATTATTTGGTGTAGACTTCCACCATTCTCCAAAGCTATACGGTTCACCTTGCTTAAGTATGGTATTAAGCACTGCCAATAATCTAACAGCAAATTCTTTCTCATTACTTACACGTGGAAGCGCCGGCCATATAAAGGTTTGCTTATCATTTTTAAACTTGTAAAGGAATTTAAAATAAATCGCATCGGAAGAATTCCCTTGATTATCACCGGCTTTCTCCATATCTGTACTACAATTCTTAATAAGCATCATAACATCGAAGCCGGTTTTTTCTGTAGTAAGAGGTGAAATATCTGCTATAATCTGCTTTCCTTGATACCAATTCTTTGCAAATAAATCAGCCATATCATTGAGATTTCTCATCTGATGTATCTCTCCACCAATATCTAGATATATCGTGTCAAGGAATTTGATTTTATCCGATGAATCCTCTGTCCCATTACCAGAATAAGAGTTTGGACTACTCGATTGCAATCTGCTAAGTATTGTCCTGACAGAATTAATCTGCCCAGCCTCCACATACTTGCCATTTCTCATCTGTCGAAGCCAGGTATCAACCATAGTTCCAATCCAGCGATAACTCTTAATATCATCTTCATCCGTTGACTGAAACAAGAGACCTTCTAATAAATTTTGAAAGTGTTGAGGTAAAGATTTTGGTAAATAACAATAATCTATTCTCACTACCTCTTTCATTTGTTCCAGTACTCTTCTTCTATTCTTTGGATAGATGCCATTCAATAATTCTGCCAGGGTAACTCCAAAGGAATAGTAATCCACCCAGCTATTAATGTTATGATTACCAATCACTTCATTTGGCACATAGCTGTGTGTTAAAGCTGCTGCTGTAATAGATTTACCAGTTTCATCAGATAGGGCACTTCCTCCAAAATCAATAATCACTGCATTATCTGTAATAGGATTCCACATGATATTGTCTGGCTTAATATCACCATGAAAGATATCATGTTTATGCATATATTTTAAGCCTTCATTTACATCCTCAATAAATTTTATAATTCTTTTTTCATACGCTGTATCTAAGGTTGATCCTTTGAAAATATATTGTTCTTTACTAAGTGGTACGTATTTTGGCATGATCACGTAAATACAACTATTGTTGCTTATACTAGTATCCCCATATTCAATAATATTGGTTATGTACTTGGATTTGTTGTTATATAGCTTTTCTAAAACCTTAAGTAGCTTATTCCTATTAATTTTTTGCTTGTTGTAGAGTTTGGCCACATACTCATTGCCGTCTTCCCCTTTACAGTGATACACTCTGCTTTGAGTACCTTTCCCTATAAAATAATTCGTATTCGCAATATAATAATTCTGGATTTTTCCTAGTATGTTCCATCCATTTCCCGGTGCTTCGTACCCAGACTTCTCATTTTCATTTTTTGTCAAATCACTTGTCAAATCAGTATCATGTAATGTAAATCCTTCATACAACTCTTCTATATGGTCCGTGTCATATAATTGATATTCCTCACTCATTGTCACCCCTCCTTTTTTGCATAATAGATGATGGTATAGCACCCACCATATACGCAATGTACATAAAAATGCTTAAGAACAAAACAAATAGCAGGGATGAATATGATCCTATAAAATAGCAAGTTAGAGTACTCCAAAACAAAGTTAAAACCCAATGTACAACGGAATGTGTCAAAAAGAATCGTATACCAGGATCTACATTATGTTTATTCGCTATAATTCTTACACTACCAACTCCTGCTATAACGAAACCTGCTGTAAGTTGTACTATACCAATAATATTAGAACCAATATCGCTTGACAAGATTTTGGTCTCCCATATCTCTTTCATGTCAGACTTTATAAGAAGAGGAATAAGTATGCAAAGTAAGCATACGAAAAACAAGGAAAAGAAAGGTACAATATACCTATCGTGACGGACCTGTCCCCCATTGGCCTCGAACTCTTTCAAAACCAATTTCTCGATTTTTTTATAATACTTTAGATAGTCTTTCTCTGTAAAATCATCTATCGATTTCATTTTAACTGCTCGCTTTTGGACCTCACCTAGTATTGCTTCATCATTACTGTATTGATCAAAAAGTATATGGACATAATTATTATTTTTGAACTTATTCCAGATAGAGTTATTCCTTCCAAAGTCCATAGAAATTAACCTTTGTATGGCTGTTTCATATGCACTTAAAGCATGTCTTATTAAATCTTGCTGTTTCCAATCCTCAAATTTATCTTTATGTAACTCTACAAACTGCTCTACATACTCCTCCAATCCTTGCACCGACCTATCATTAATTGGCTCACCATATGCTGTCCAATTCGACTCCTTCAACTTAATAAGTGCATTTTGGTATACATAATCTCTTAATAAATCACTATATTTACTTTTATCTATTTTTCTATATTCAAAAGAGATTGCATTAAGGTAACTAGAACTATCAATATACCGTCTAACTACGTTCTGCAACTGATCAGTAAGCATTTTCCTTCTTTCATTTTCTTTATTCTCTTCGGTTCTCTTAACACCCTCAAGGTGTTGCTTGTATTGCATCTCATATTTAGACATAAAGGCAAGAACATCAATAGAAAAATAGTTCTTATAGGCGGCTAATCTCTCTTTACACTCGCTTATATCTAAAAATTCTTTGCTAGAAAGGGATAGGATAGATGTTACAATTGCCGTTCTGTAATATCTGGTAATCGGTATGTTTATCTCTTGATTAGCTGTTATTTCCTTCAATAACAAGTCCAAGCGAATAGCATTAGATGTTTTCTCTTTGTTATCCCTTAAATCAATTAATTGGCACTCAATATGATATAAATTGCCATTTTTCACAGAATGCTTTAAGTGTCTCTTTATTTCTTCAGTATTATCCTTACATTTGTCAAAATAAAAATATGCTTTGTCGTATAAAGACTTACATACCTCCTGCTTGGTTCTTCCTTTTCTAGCCCGCAGAAAATAATCATAGTAAAGGGCACCCCACTGTGCACAAACCGCATTCTTATATTGTTCTTGATTATTGGGGATAGTTAAGGGGATAGCATTGACAACATTATTATACATTTTCTCCAGCTCATCTATATATCCGTTTGCCTGTTCTACATCTTCCATTTTTATCTCTACAATTAACAAACAAGCTAACGTAATATACATCTGGCCTAATAATACAGGATTGCTTTCTCTTTCAACGTCACTTTTCAACCGGTTAATGTAACCTAACCGAATATCTTTACTTAGTGCTTTGTATTGCCCCGACATAAATGCTGCTAGTGCTTCATCTATATACTTTGTCTTAATTATTGGATATTGATTCATCATATTATTATGAAATATCTTAGCTTGTATTGTAAAAGCATTTTCTTTATTTGGCTTTTCTTTCTCACTTCTTTTATACACTTCAGTTAGTATTTCATCTAATTTTGTCGCCCTATTCATTAATCCATTATATTTATTTATTGAATCTTGAACTTTTTGTAACTCATTAGAACGTTGCTTAAACACAATATTAACTACATCTCTAAAAGTTGCAAGCATAATAACTCCCCCAATTCTTTCTTTATGAACACTATGACATTATCTTTAGCTATTTTATTATACCATATATAACCGACAATTGTAATTATTAATCAACTATTTACGACTTAAATCATTAATATTTGATAATTTCTAAACCTTTTTTCTTCAATTATCTCTACCCCTAGAAATTCTTGGTTTGTAGACATCAAAAAATCGCCAGCCCATATAAAGGACTGACGACCCTGTACTATTCACTATTACTTAAAAGTTCCAGTGGTTCACACTGTAGATTTTTTCGTATATCATAGAATGCAATCAGTCCCGCCAATGTAAACATTGCAATACCGGATACTACTGCAATTCCAACCTCACTAGATGTTGTAGTTCCAATCTCCAGTTCTTTCTCTTTATCTAAACTATCTGGCTTACCAGCGCTATATTGTCTGTCATATCTTTCAATGCTAGTCATATTGCCTGCCGCGCTATGAGATAACAATGTACCACCTATACTACCGAACAGACTGCCAAGCATGGCAATGAGTAAAATACCTGACAGTAGTGACCAGATACATTGATTTTTCGTCATGCCTAGAGAACGTTCGATGGCGGTTCTCTTTCTTTGCTTCGTAATCATCATATTACAGAAAAACAATAGGATAAATATTGCTGTAATACTACCGGCAATTAACATACTAATGGACATTTGTTTCATATTGAGTAAGCCTTTTTCTAACCGTGTATATCCTTTATCATAAAATGTAATCTCTAAGTCTTTGATTCCTGTCTTACTAAACACTTCTTGAAACTTATCGATATCTCCATTAGGAATTTGAAAGGAAGTGGTATAGTTCCTCATTCGTCCAGCCCGCATAATATTGTTCTCATCGCTATTTTTAATGGATGCTTTTGGAACGATAATTTCATCGTCATTGAGGCGATAGCCATACGCCAGTGAGCTTCCCGGCTGTGTATCATAGATTCCAACGATGGTGTAGCTACTATCTTCAAACACCGGATAGACTTCGCCCTTTGCATTAAGTAAACCTATGGCTGCCACAAACTCCAAGTCTATACCAAGGTTAGCAGAATCTGCATAATTAGCAGACCTAAGTGGCAGACGAATCTTATCCCCCACCTTTAATGAATTCCATCTGGCCAATAATCTAGATACCAGGCAGACTTTGTTGCCTAGTTTATAATCCTCTTCCGATAATGCATTGCCCTCAAGGATATAGGAATCCTCATTGTAGAAAGGCAACATCATATTCGTATTATCTGTAGCAGTAACAGCCACTGAGTGAGTGGCCAAATTCCTTGCTTCACAAAGTGCAAGCCATCGTTTTCCGGCATCCGTATTGTAAAAATTCTCTGTAACTTCCTGGTATGATGCATTCTCAAATTGACTCTTTACCAGATTGCCATTCTTATCTGCCTGTTCAGTGGCTACTCCTTCTACCGGAACATACTCAAAGACCCATTTTTCAAAGGGCAGACTTTTAAAATGATGAGGAGTACCGTCCGTAATACTCATTACATAGGTTTTATTTGCATAAAGCTTTTCTGGTGTTTTATTATTATGGTCACAAAAATAAAAGTATGGTTCATTGACACGATAATAACTATAAAGGACCTTCTTTATTTTCATTTTAACCGGACCAGCCGGAATACAATCCACTTCCGGAGAGGCTTCTACAATCATGCCATTGTTGGGACCACCCATCTTATCATCAAATAATCTTAAATCAGGAGTGTATGCAGAATAATAAGGACGTATTTCAGGTCCACTCAGATACTCTATTCCTTCTAATTGCAGGTTTTTGAGGGTATGCAAAGGACCATATTCATTTTTAGTCACATATTGATTGGACTCACTCTCCCAGTCCCAGGTTGCTACTTTACTAGAGCCACTAGGTTTTTGCTCCACCGTAGCTATTGTTGTAAATATGCTTTCAAATTTATGTATATTCTGCATGGATAAAAACCATAGGCTTCCTCCTAAAGATACAAGAAGAACTGACATGGTAAACAGTATCAGAAATAACACTGTTTTAAATGGAGTTTTTGCCATTTGCTTAAAACTATTATGTATTATCATGAAACCTTCCCCCTATCCTCTATGATAAATAACCATCCTTCATTCGATAGGTTTTATCCGCAGCTGCTGCAACCTCAGGATTATGTGTTATGACAATTACTGTATATCCATCTTCTCTTGCTAGTTTTTTTAGTATCTCCACAATATGATGTTCATTTTCTGAATCCAGATTCCCTGTTGGTTCATCCGCAAGCAGGATATTGCCACCAGCTCCCAATGCTCTCGCAATAGCAACCCTCTGCTGCTCACCACCACTCATCATCTTAGGATACTGATTTCTTATTTTATCCGGCAAACCTACACGACCTAATATCTCTTGGGCCTTCTTTGCCGCCTCTGGTCGTTTCATTCCTTTTAGCTCCATTGGAAACATAACATTCTCCTGAGCCGTCAACAGTGGGAACAGATTAAAAGATTGATAGACTACGGAAGCAGTATCTCTTCGATACCGATCTCTCTGCAATTCTCTGATACTGTTACCTTCAATATAGATATCTCCTTCAGTTGGCAGGTCTAATCCCGCAATGAGGGATAGCAGTGTACTTTTCCCACTTCCTGACTCTCCTACAATAGCATAAAAGGTAGCTGCTTCAAAGGTACAGGTTACATTCTTAACTGCTTGTATGGTTTGATATTTGCTTGTGTAGGAATAACCTACTTGTTCTAACGATACTGTTATCATACGCCCTCCTTAATCATGCTTTGTTAGCACATCCATAACACTCAGTCTACCAAGGCTCCATAATGCCGCTGCCGTTCCTGCTAAGTAAAAAACTAAAAACATACCGATAACTAAGCTAATTACTTGGAGATTCGTTGCCAAGACAAAGATTGCTATAAGACTGCCAAGGATACTTCCAAATAGTTGAAGCAATGCATTTTCAAAAAATAAGATTCTAAAGGCTTCCGTATGTTTCACACCTACAGAACGCATAATCGCATATTCGCTCTTTCTGTTCTGAATCATTAAGTAGGCCGAAATATACCCAATAAAAGCTACAATTACTATAATAAGAGGCAATCCTACATTAAGTAATGTCAGACTTTCCTCCAATTGCTCTGCCGCTTGTATAAATGTTTTATCATTGATTACCAAAGCATTGCCATCATACTGGAACTCTGCCTCCGCAGTCACCGACAGCAACTTTAATTCTTTCATTTCCTTTTTTAATTTATTTAATTCAAATGGGTTCTTTACGATAAAGGAAGCAGAATCCGGTGTAAAACTAAGACCCTTATCATCAAATACTTTTTCTATAGTGCCAAATGGAATAATAACACTGGGAGGAGCATTGGTTCCTGTGTATTCGTGCATATCCATGGATGCAACAATCTTATACTCCTGAGTAATCAATGGCTCCAGACGAATCTCGTGGCTACCACCTAATATGTAGTGGTAATAGTAGGTGGTAATTGAAATGGAATCCCCAATCTTTAGCTTATTTTCCTCTAGTATGTACTTGTCGATGATGCACTCTTTACGACTTGAAGTAAAAAAGTCATCTTCTCCCCTTTGTATCCAACTAAGCTCTGTCGATTGCAAACCACTGATGCCCTTTCTATCATTACAGCCTAGCCCATCTAAATTCAGGCCACTAATGGACTTTTCTTTAGATAATTCACCAATTCCCATTTTAAGTTGTATCGTGAATACTGGATCTTTTATATAAGGAGAATGTTTGATTCCTTCTACTGTCTCATTTTTTATTGCAATACCAGATTGCATAGATCCATTTAGGTTACTTACCCTAGCATCAACTGTAATAGCATCAGGAAGATTATTAAGCTGTCGCTTTATGCTGTCAATATTCCCAATGTAGACATTTAACAAAAGCACAATTACAATACTGATTAATACACTAATCAGACTTTTTGTTTTCTGTCGCTTTATGTTTCTAATACCTGTTGAATATGCAAACATAGCCTTCTCCTTCCACCCATTCATACTATTATTTTAACACATATTGCAGCAATTAGTTATTACCTCTTCTAAACTAGTATTAGATATTTGTCTTAATTATAACCGTTGCATTCCTTTGCTCTTCCGAAGTACCTCTATTTTTGAAAATACGACCATCTAAAATGCTTTAATCTCTTGATGTATTCGAACCTTCGAGTTCAGGATTGGACTCGAAAAAGGTAAGGAGGTTTGGGGACCGAATCTGTTAGTTGGACAACAGAAATGACAACCCCTCTTCTCCCTAAATATTGTTTGAAGTGAGTATCCTACCTTCTATTATCTCATTTTTCTACCTATTTTGCTTTTTATAGAACCTAAAATTCCTTTCGAACGGTTAGTTGTAAAACAAGATGCATTTTGAACGCCCAGAATCAATCTTTATAAATAACAATCTTTTTTAAAACGAAACACAAACTTTACACCTATTTCTTTTCGTATTTTATCTCCCCCTCTTTTCAATATAGTAATATCTGATGGTGGCTTAAAAACACTTTAGTTTTAGAAGAAAGGCCCCTCTAACAGTTACATTATATTCATTTATTCCGTAAAACCTTTGCAACCACAAAAATGTCATTTGACAACAGGCATCTTATACGACAAAAAGCGCCAGCCCTTACTTATAAGAACTGGCGACTATTTCTCAAGCGCGAGACGGCGCAAGAGGTCTGGGAGACCTCTGTTTTGCGCAGACCGGGGCGGAGCGGAGAAATTCGAACCTTCGAATCCCATCCTACAAAGACTGAAAAGAAAGGGATGTCTTCCACTTATGGTTATGCTTATTTTGTGCAACAACTGATTACCTTGTCAGCAAAATCAACAGCTATTTTCTTTGATTCTTCTGTTTCAAACTTTTCTACATCATCGCCTACATTTTTCTGTACAGCAGCCTTCCCAATATACTTAACTTTAAAGTGCTCGCAGAATCGTTTAATTCCATCTTCAAAAGGACTTATACCATATTCGAGGTCATAACCACATGTAGCAATTATTCCACACATTTTTCCTTCCAGCAGACTCCCCCCATATTGCTTTCCATAATATTTGTGAAGTCCATAAAAACGGTCAAGCATTGCCTTCATTGGAGCAGTACAATACCAAATAAATATCGGACTAGCTAAAATAAAGCAATCCGCCTTCAAGATTTCGTCTGATATATCGTACATGTCATCTTGTATTGAACAACCATATTCACCTAGTTTATCTTGGCATTGAAAGCATTCTAAACATGGTGCAATCTTTTTATCATGAAGAAAAACTGTCTTAACTTCTGCTCCTTTAATCTCTAACTCAGTTAAAAATGATTTCAGTAAGGTTGCCGTATCACCATTTTTTCTTGGACTGCCCATAAAAACTAATATTTTCATTGTTTTCCTCCTGTCACTTATATAAATAATCTTCACTTCGCTTTTGTAAAATAATTATGAATTACATAACTCAATGACAAATTCTAATTATATGTAAACTCATAAATCATAATATCACACTTTCTTACATAATTATATAAAATTTTCAAAATATATATATACACTTCTTTTCGAACCTTTTCGAAATGTATCTCTTACACTTTCTAAGCAAGCCTATTTCGCATAGCGCAATAAAAAATCCCTTGAAAATCAAAGGATAACGTATGCGCGAGACGGCGCACGAGGTCCGGGGGACCTCGGCTCTGCGCGGACCGGAGCGAAGCGGAGAAATTCGAACTTCGAGTCCAGGATTGGACTCGAAAAAAGAAACAAGGGTATCCTTTTCGGATACCCTCGTTTCTTTTTCTCAAGCGCGAGACGGGATTCGAACCCGCGACCCTCGCCTTGGCAAGGCGATACTCCACCACTGAGCCACTCGCGCGTATATTATTATAATCGATGAGTTGTTTACTCAACGCAAGATATAATATACTATTAATTTTTGCTTTTGTCAACACAATTTTGATAATTTCTATATTTTCTCCTGGGAACACCACTATCTATCATCATATATGAAGGTTTCTCCGACGCAAGTAACGTCTTAGTTTAAACTTAACTATCTTCATAGTCACCAATAGTATCCCACCTAGGATTCCCTACAAATTGTATTGGCCAAAATAAGCATGATAGCGATGGTACCAAATAATCCCCATGGCATCAACCAAGCTATTGCCCTAGGTAACTCAGCATTATAAAACACAACTAAAGCTTCAATCACAGTGATAACACCAAATCCACCGCCAACTACTCTACTTAACTTTTTTATACTATATTTACTTCTTTCCTCTTTACTTGCTGTATTGAAACCTGCAATTAAGAAGGGAGCCTTTCCGGTAAAAATAAGTATAGAAAGAACAGCAAGTATAGCTACTATGATCCATGCAACCCATGTTGGTACATTCATATTATCAACCTCACATTTTTTTTATATAAAATAGTTTGATACAGCCACTTATTAACACTTGACACATTGCAACAATGATTAAGGTAAAGAAAATAGTCATATTAAAGTATCCTGCTATAATTCCTGTTATAATCATCATGATGGATAGAGCCGGAACAATTGGGATACCGGCTTTACTTTTTATCAATTTGAATCTCTCATCATTTTCTTTGTTGCATTCCAATTTCAGTTTGGTATCATCCTTTAAAATATTATTGTACTTTATTATGTTTAATGATGATAGAATACAAATAGCAGCAGTTACTCCCCCCTGAAATTCAAATACTTTGCTGTTTTTAAGTATTTCTGGGGCAAAAAACACAGCATATACTCCTAGCAATGCAGTAATAAGTGTAAGTACCGAAAGCCATGTTATTCTTGTTTTCATTTTTTTCTTAAATTGTTCCATTAACTACACCTCCATTAGTCTTCTATTTGAGAAAAATCAAATACTTCTTCTATAGACATATCAAAATAATGAGCAATCTTATATGCTAAAGGCAATGAAGCTACATACTTTTCAACCTCAATAGAAGTAATCGTTTGCCTTGTAACCCCTACAGCCAAAGCAAGTTCTTCTTGGGAGATCTTATTCTTTTTACGCAATTCAGCAATTCTAGTTTTCATTTTACTCCTCCTTGCTAAGTTTGCTTTGCATTTTTAGTATAGTATGCTTTGCATTTTTAGTCAAGTATAAGTTATCCTTCTACATTTAATACTGTTGAATAACATTAACCCCTACAGCAAAGAAATGCCATAGCAACATCAACTACTGTCACTATGGCATCTCTTTATTTTCCTTATTACTGTTTACATGTCCTAAGTTTATAAGTGCAACTATTTTCTATATCTTTCCCCATCCATCTATTATTGCTCCTTCACAAAATACTCCACTATCCTTTTTTGGACTTCTCGTGGATACATTAACAAACGATAAGATATCCCTGCTTTGCTTATTTTATCTACCATTTGGATTCCCAGAGCTCGTCCCTTTTTGGTCGCAACCTTGATGAATTGTCCATCTGTTTTCTCCAGTGTTGTCAGTTCTTCAGACACGAGGTAGTCCCATATCTTAGTTATGGTTGCTTTCTTAACTACATCGACAGTACATATTCTGTTTAACTCATCTTTGATGTCACTGATATAATATAGATTTTCATATTTAAAATTGAAAGCATCAGTCGCTGTAAGATAGAATTCTTCCTTGCTTTTCTTACGTTTAGTTGATGTGCTGGTTACTGGTTCAGCTTCATTTTCTTCGTGGATGCTTATGACAGTAGTAGGATGCACTAGTTGATAGCTACTTATTGCATCAAGAAATCTTTTGCCGTACTTCTTAAGCTTATTAGCACCAACTCCGGACACAGCAAGCATTTCTTGCTGATTCTTTGGAAGTCTGACACACATATCAATTAATGACTTATCACTGAAAATAATATAAGGTGGCAGAGCCTCCTCTCTGGCAATCGTTAGGCGCAGTTGTCGAAGTTGCTCAAATAAGGCAAAACCTGCACTTGTAAGAGAATCGGTACTTCTCTTGTGACTTACTTTCTGCTTTCTAGAAGGCTCTTTCTCCTCGTGCATACGAACAATCACTTGATTATTACCATCCTTTAGTGGGGCAATGTTTCCCATTTTGAGTACACTGTATTGATCGTTGGTCTGGTACAGATACCCATCCAATATCATCTGACTAATCAACAGCCTAAGCTGTGCTTCACTACATTCTTGCAACTTCCCATAAGATTTGTAATTCACGGTACCCAGTTCCTTTAATCGGGCACGATTGGCTCCAAGTAAGGTCCCCAGGACTATGGTTAACCCATAACGCCCCTTTGTTTCTACGACACAATTTATCACCCATTTTGCTTCTTTGGTCATATCGACTTCTTTGTACTCACGATGGCAATTACCACAATTATCACAAGGACCTGCTGTCTTCTCACCAAAATAGTCTAGAATATAGTTTCTTAAGCAGCCTGTGGTTCGACAGTAGCCTTCCATAGTCTGCAATCTTTTTGCATCACGCTGCTGTATCATTTCCACATCTTCATAATCCACTTCGCTGAAGTCTTTTTTCTCCAGTAAGAATTTGTTAATAATGATGTCCTGGGCTGAGAATAGTAAGATACACTGGGAGGGCTCACCATCTCTTCCGGCACGTCCGGCTTCCTGATAATAGTTCTCCATACTCTGTGGCATGTTATAATGGATGACATAACGGACATTGGACTTATCGATACCCATACCAAATGCATTGGTAGCCACAATAAGTTGGGCACGGTCATAGATAAAATCATCCTGGTTTTTCTTTCTCGTCTCATTATCGATACCTGCATGATACTTCGTGACAGATACTCCCTTTTTGAATAACAATTCATGGAGAGCATCCACATTCTTACGAGTAGCACAATAAATAATGCCACTCTCATACTGATGTTGTTCTATGTATTCCACTATAAAATCATCTTTTCTCCTAATACTCTCCACACGATAGTACAAATTCTTCCTATCAAATCCGGTTACCACAACCTCTGGCTTGTTAAGATTTAAAATACATTCTATATCATTCTTTACCTCTTCTGTAGCAGTAGCAGTAAACGCACTTACAATAGGTCGGTTCGGCAAACCATTTACAAAATCAACAATCTTTAGGTAACTTGGTCTGAAATCCTGCCCCCACTGTGAAATACAGTGGGCTTCTGCTCGTGTCAAGTAAGAAACAAAAAAAATTAATTTTTTTATCAATGGGGAACCTTTAGCAAGATTCCCCATGTTACTTCTTTATATTTTTGTTTTCTCGCTATTACTACTGATTATACCATCATCCAGCCTGAAAGTCATCAAAGTTCCATCTGATTTCAATATGCTCATTATCATACACCAACACATAATCAATGAGATATCTGATTACTTCTTCATCAAACTCATCCAACTTACTAAGCTTTGTTAGCTGTTCCTGCTTTGCATCAAGAAAGAGATCCTTTTGCATATCAAGTGTTTCCTGCTTCTCTGTAATCAGACTTTCTATCTCTGCGATTTTCTGCTTAACTTCGGCAGTCTTTTTTGCCATCTGATCACGAGTGATATTTGCCTTTGTATAATCATCGTATATCTCAAACTTGAGCTTTGCATAGTGCGCCTTTGACTTTTTAAGTGATTCGATTTCCCTCTCAAGATTATCTGGACAATTACCACTATTAGTTTTTAACTCAAATTCATGCAACTGAGACAGTGCCATATTTCTAGCAATGTCCAGAAGTGCCGCCTCAAGTTCTTTACCTCTAATACGTGACACATGACCGTTATGGCATCTGTATGAGGATTTATTTCCGTATTTGCAAAGTCCCTTACCACATATTCCACAACGAATATATGATTTACGCCACTTTCCATTTGGTTTTCTCTTAGTCACTTCTCGTCTTGCTATAATCTTGTGAGCAAGCTTGAAGTCTTCCACAGAAACTAATGGTTCATGACAGTTTTCAACAATTATCCAGTCCTCTTTATCTCTCTGCACAACCTGATGACCAGTATCAATATTATCAGCCGTCTTGTTATTGATTACAGAACCAATATAGACTTCATTATATAAAATCTCCATTACTGTACTGGCACTCCACATGTGCTCACCAATATCCCTGTCGTAACATCTCTTAACTCCAATCTTTTGGTAATACTCAAATATGCTATCATATCCATTATTATTCAGATAATTGGCAATCTCGGTGTATTTCATGCCTTTAATAGCCAGTTCAAATATCTGCTGGACAACAGGTGCTGTTACGGGGTCAGGAACTAACATATGCTTATCATCTTCACTTTTCTGGTATCCAAAAGGAGCAAATGCAGCAATGTACTTTCCCTGCTTAGCCAACACTGCCTTAGCAGCTCTTACTTTTTTTGATGCATCCTTACAATACAATGCATTCACAAGATTTTTCAGTGCAACACTCATACCTCCGGTTGAACCAAAGCTGTTTGCAGAATCGTAATTATCATTCACACTGATATATCTTACCTGAAGAACCGGAAATATACATTCCATATAGTTACCGACTTCAAGATAATCTCGTCCGAGTCTGCTGTAGTCCTTCGTCACAATAACCTGAATCTTACCAGCCTTTACCAGATCCATCATTTTTACAAAATTAGGTCTGCTAAAGTCTGCTCCGGAATATCCATCATCTGAAAATTCCATTATGTTGCAGTCCTTTAGTTCAGGCAGTTTCTGGATATGATCAAGCATTAACTTTCGCTGATGGGAAATACTGTTACTTTCCTCATGAGCAGCTAAGTTGTCATCTTCATCTGATAATCTCATATAAAGAGCTATCGTCTTATCCATTGCTGCTCACCTCTCTTTCTTCTGCCACCTCAAGCAGTTCCTTAAGGAAATCATCATACAGAAGCTTTACTTCTATATTATTATCAGTAAATATAATTTCTGATACAAACGCTTCCACAAGTTCCCTTGTAAGTTTCCTCTTTGACAAATACTTATTAACGGTTTCTTCCCAGCCTTCACCAATGTGAAAATCTTTCTCATAGAGACTTCTGCGGTAAAGCAGCTCAGTGATTTGAGCCTCAATCTCATTTACTCTGCTTTCATACTCTTTCTGATACTGGCATAACTCTTCCGCCGTTATAAGCTGTTCCCTGTAATCTTCATACAAGCCGCTTTTGTTAGCAGTAATTCTTCTAACATCATTCTGAAGCTTTGCTATCTGTTTTGTATAAATGTCATATTGCAGGACATTCTCTTTTCTACTGTTCATTTTCTGAACAAATTTTGTTTTTTCAATACACAGATTCATGTGCTGGCGGATAACGGAAAATACGCTGTCCATAACCTCATTGTATTCATAAGAAGATTTATTCCCGCACAATGCTGCTAATTTCCTACGCTTACTGCACTTATATATGAACTTGTCCGAATGAGTATGATGTCTGGTAACCAAAACACTTCCTCCACAACAGGCGCATTTTGTTTTATATACCAGAATATTATCTGGCTTCTTGGGAGCATCAGGGTTAGGTTTTGATGCTTCCAAATGCTTGTTCTTGATAAGTTCCATTCTTTCCTGAACTCTATAGAAAGTATCTTTATCAATGATAGGTTCATGAGCATTTTCTACTCGCTGCCACTTGGACTTATCTGTTTTTTTATTCTTTCTTCCCGTATCAAGAGCCTTCCTCTGCTTTCCATGAACAATATTGCCAATATAGTATTCTCCCTGAAGTATCTCTTTTACGTGTGAATAGTGCCATTCCCTTGCTTTTTCGGCAAACTCAGTTTTTCCGGCTTTGTAAAATCTGTATTTCGGTGGCGAAAGGATTCCTTCGCTTTGCAGAGTTTTTGCAATACCAGCATACCCTTTCCCATCCAGAAACATATTGAAAATCCTGACTACATTGTCAGATACTTCTTCATCAATCAAAAGCTTTCTTGAACCATCTGTAGCTCTGTAATACCCATATGGTGGCGTTCCTTCGCTGAAGCCGCCCTGTGCCCAAATACTATGCTTACCAGTTTCTACTTTCTTTGAAAGGTCTTTGGAATAATATTCGTTCACAATATTCTTAAGCGGTACAGATAAATCAGTTCCCGGTCTTGCTGTATCAAAATCATCTGTGATAGCAATATATCTCACATCAAGAAAAGGAAATACTCTCTCAATGTAGTTACCTGCTTCCACATAATTTCTTCCAAGCCTGCTAAGGTCACGGGTAATAACAGTATTGATTTTGCCGGCTCGAATATCCTGAATCATTCGGTCAAATTCCGGTCTTTCAAAAGTTGTTCCTGTAACAGATATATCAGCATACACACAAACTTCTACCATATCATCCTGCCCATTAATAAACTCTCTGATATATGCAATCTGTGTATCTACAGTATCTCTTTCCTTATTCGCCTCTGATTCGAATGAAAGTCTCGCATAGATTCCAACCTGATATGGTTTTGCCTCCTTATCAAGGCTTAAAACTGCTTTTGTTGTCAGATTGTCAGTTGGCTTTGCAACTGCAATCGGCGTATTTTTTCTACTCTTTCTTGCCATACTACACAGCCTCCTTTAATCTGATATTCAGTTTTCCCGTACTGTCCACTTCAACAAAATGTCCCTGACTTTCTATTACATCAAGACATTCCTTGTAGCAGTCATCAAAGTCAAACACTACATCAATGTGATTCTTATCAAATACCTTTATTTCACGGATAAGAGATACAACCACTTCCCTCGTGAGTTTCTCAATGTTTTTATGTTCCGTAAAATAATCAAGCCATACAAAACCTTTGCTCTTACGATTCAACACATCATCCATTTCCAATTCAATCTGATGAATAGCAATCTCAGCATTCTTTTTCCTCTGCTCATATGCCGCATGAAGTTCCTTGTAATCTTCCTTTGAAATAATACCATCCTTCATATCCTCATAAAGCATTCCTCTGAGATCTGCACATCTGTCTACTTCTGCCTGTTTCTTTTCACGCCTTTCCTCAAGCTTTTTCATATCCAGCTGCTGAAATGGCACGTTGCCGATAAAAGAAAGAATTCTTTTAAGGTCAATAATGTTATCAATGTGTGTCTGCAAAATCTCCAGCACCACTTCTTCCAACTTATCCGTGGAAATTCTGTGAGAGCTACACTGCTTTGAATCCTTATGGGTAGCACACAGATAATAGGCATAAGTTTTTCCGCCGACTTTTGATGTTTTTCTTACCATAGGCACACCACAATCTCCGCAAGTCACAATACCAGACAAAGGATAAACCTCTTCTCTGTCAGGCGATGTCCTTGTATCCATAGCAAGTAATCTCTGTACCACCTCAAAATCTCTGTCAGTGATAATCGGTTCATGGTTCTTTTCAATCCTTACCCACTCGCACTCCTCTTTGATTATGGTCTTTTTGACCTTGTGGTTTGGTGTGGTCTGTTTTCCTTGTACGAGATTTCCTATATAAATCTCATTTGTCAGGATTCTTCTTACCATAACTGAAGTCCATTCAGACTTTTCCTTTGTCTTAAAGCAGGTCTGATAATTACTTCCCGTACTTGCCTTATACTCAGCCGGTGGCAGTATTCCCAAAGAATTAAGTTCAGATGCAATAGCATCCTGACTTTTTCCATGCAGCTTCATTCTGAAAATATCTTTTACAACATTCGCTGCATACACATCAATTTCTAATTTGTGCTTGTCTTTTTCATTCTTTTTGTATCCATACGCAACAAATGCAGTGATTACATCCCCTTGCTTTCTCTTAATCTCCAGATGAGAACGAATTTTAATAGAAATATCTCTACAGTAAGCATCGTTTATAAGGTTCTTAAATGGGATAATAATTTCATCTGACTGTGATTTTGCTTCACCAGAATCAATGCCATCGTTAATCGCTATAAATCTTACTCCCATCGCTGGAAATAATCGCTCTATATACATACCTGAATCGATATACTCTCTACC